>NZ_AZND01000253.1:0-4493 GCF_000576205.1 Methylibium sp. T29
GGCGGCGCTCGCGGCTGTTGGCCAGGTGGGTGCGCATCGCGGCGCGCGCCGCCTCGGCGTCCTGGCTGGCAATGGCGTCGTAGATGCTCTCGTGCTCGCCGTTCACGCGGCGCAGGTAGTCGCGGCGCTCGGCGCTCTGCGCTTGCGGCTCGTCGAGGCGAGCGCGCGGGATGATCATCGCGCCCAGCGTGCCCATCAGCTCGGCGAAATGGTGGTTCTGGGTGGCGCGCGCCACCTCCAGGTGGAACTGGAAGTCGGCGCCGACCGCGTCACGGCCCGCCTCCACCGCCGCGGCGAAGGCGTCCAGCGCGCCGCGCAGGGTGGTCAGGTTGTCGGCGCTGCGGCGCAGCGCGGCGAGGCCGGCCGCCTCGGTCTCGACGCCGATGCGCAGTTCCAGCACCGCGATCACGTCGCGCAGCGTCGCGAACTGCTCCGGCGCGATGCGGAACGGCGCCGCATCGCCGAACCCGACCACGAAGGTGCCGACGCCGTGCCGGGTGGCCACCAGCCCGCCGGCCTGGAGCTTGGAGATCGCCTCGCGCACCACGGTGCGGCTGACGCCGAACTCCGCCATGATCGCCGCCTCGGTGGGCAGCTTGTCGCCGGGGGCCAGGCGGCCGTCGCGGATGCGGTCCCCCAGCGCGTCGACCAGCTCGAGCGCGAGCGTGCGGGGGCGGCGGCGAGGCGCGAAAGGCATGTCCATGTCGGGAGGACCCGGTGACGGCGGCCTCGGAGGCCGGGGTGGATGGGCAGTAGTTGTATGACAACCGTCACGTAAAAGCAAGCGATCGGGCCGACATCATCGCCGAGACGGCCACCGGTTCAGCGCAGCATGCAGGGCCGTTTGGGATCGAAGCGCCAGTTCGAGATCAGGTGCTGCATCGCCACCGCGTCGTCGCGCGCGCCCAGGCCGTGCTGCAGGTAGAGCCGGTGCGCCTTCTCGACCTCGACCATGTCGAGCGTCACGCCCAGACCCGGCTTCTTCGGCACCTGCACGTGGCCGCCGACGATCTGCAGCGGCTCCTGCGTCAGGCGTTGTCCGTCCTGCCAGATCCAGTGCGTGTCGATCGCGGTCACGCGGCCCGGCGCCGCGGCGCCACGTGGGTGAACATGGCCAGCGAGACGTCGAAGTGGTTGTTCGAGTGCGAGCCCCAGGTCAGGCCCCAGTCGCGGCAGGTCTGCGCCACGCGCACCGAGCCGGCCATCGTCCAGAAATGCGGATCGGCCAGCGGGATGTCGACCGACTGCAGCGACAGCGCGTGCGTGAGCTGGCGCCAGTCGGTGGCAACCATGTTGGTCGCGGTCGGCAGGCCGGTGGCGCGGCGGAACTCGGCCATCACCTCGCGGCCGGAGTAGCCCTCTTCCGCACCGCAGGGGTCCTCGGCGTAGGCCACCACGCCGCGCATGCGCTGGCCGAGGCGGATCGCGTCCTTCAGCAGCCAGCCGCCGTTGGGGTCGAGCGTCACGCGGGCGTCGGGGAAGCGCTCGTGGATCGCGGTGACCGCGTCGACCTCGGCGTCGCCGGCCAGTACGCCGCCCTTGAGCTTGAAGTCGTTGAAGCCGTAGCGCGCACGCGCCGCCTCGGCCAGCCTCACCACCGCCTCGGGCGTCATCGCCGCCTCGTGGCGCAGGCGCTGCCAGTCGTCGGCGTCGGCCGCCTCGTCGGCCGGGCTCGCATAGGCAGATCGGTCTTGCGGCGGTCGCCGACGAAGAACAGGTAGCCCAGCATCTCGACCGACTCGCGCTGCTGGCCCTCGCCGAGCAGCGCCGCGACCGGCAACTCGAGGTGCTGGCCCAGCAGGTCGAGCAGCGCCGACTCGACGGCCGTCACGACGTGGATGGTGGTGCGCAGGTCGAAGGTCTGCAGCCCGCGCCCGCCGGCGTCGCGGTCGGCGAAGCGCTCGCGCACCGTGCGCAGCACGCGCTGCACGTCGCCCGCCGGCTGGCCGACGACCCACTCTCGCGCGTCCTCCAGCGTCTGGCGGATCTTCTCGCCGCCCGGCACCTCGCCGACGCCGCTGCGCCCGGCGTTGTCGCTCAGGATCACGAGGTTGCGGGTGAAGAACGGCCCGTGCGCGCCGCTCAGGTTCATCAGCATCGAGTCGCGCCCCGCGACCGGGATGACGCGCATCGCGGTGACACGCGGCGT
The DNA here is from genome assembly GCF_000576205.1 of Methylibium sp. T29. Classification (NCBI taxonomy): domain Bacteria; kingdom Pseudomonadati; phylum Pseudomonadota; class Betaproteobacteria; order Burkholderiales; family Sphaerotilaceae; genus Methylibium; species Methylibium sp. T29. The sequence goes on from NZ_AZND01000253.1 coordinate 2,150, forward strand.
CGAAGACAAGGTGGCGTTAGGCATCGTGGTCCTGCGAGGTCAAAGGAGGGGCATCCAGCAGACGCCGCGGGTCCGGCTCCGCCGGCCCGCCAGCGTCGCCCCTCGAGGGGGAGCGGCGCAGCCGCAACGGGGGTGGTCGTCATCAATCTGCGGTGATCTTCCGCGTCTCGATCACGTTCTTCCAGCGCGCGTACTCGGCCTGCTGGAAGGCGGCGAACTGCTCGGGCGTGTTGGCCACCACCTCGATGCCGATCTCGGCCAGCTTGTGCTTCACCTGCGCATCGTTCAGCGCCCCCACCAGCGCGGCGTGCAGCTTGCCTTTCACGTCGGCCGGCAGTCCCTTGGGCGCGGCGACCGCCTGCCACGAGTAGACGTCGACGCCCTTCACGCCGCTCTCGACCAGCGTCGGCACGTTCGGCAGCACCGCCGAACGCTTGTCGCCGGTGACCGCGATGGCGCGCAGCTTGCCCGCGTTGATGTGCTGCAGCACGGCGTTGACGTTCTGGAACGACGCGTCGACCTGCCCACCCAGCAGGTCCTGGATCGCCGGCGCGCCGCCCTTGTACGGGACGTGCGTGCCGCTGGTGCCGGTCTGCAGCCAGAACAGCTCGGCGGTCAGGTGGTCCGACGAGCCGTTGCCCGAGGACGCGAGCGTCATCTTGCCCGGCTCCTTCTTCGCCGCGGCGATCACCTCGGCCACCGTCTTCAGCGGCGAAGCGGCCGGCACCACCAGCACGTTGGGCGCCTGCACCGCGACGGTCAGCAGGTCGAAGTCCTTCAGCGCGTCATACGGCATGCCCTTGATCAGGTGCGGCGCGATCACGAAAGGCCCCAGGGAGGACAGCAGCAGCGTGTAGCCGTCCGGCGCCGCGCGCTTGACCTGGCCGGCACCGATGGTGCCGGTGGCGCCGGCCTTGTTGTCGACGATGAAGGTCTGGCCCAACTGCTCCTGCAGCTTGGGCGCGATGGCGCGCGCCAGCGTGTCGGTGGAGCCGCCCGGCGGGAAGGGCACGACGATCGTCACCGGCTTGTCGGGCCAGGCCGCGGCCTGCGTGGAAAGCGGGCCCAGCGCGGCGAGCGCGAGGCACAGCGAGGTCAGCAGCTTGTTCATCGGGTCAGTCTCCTGGTGCGGCGAGGTCGCCATTTGGTAGCGCTATCGTTTGCAAATGGTAGCGCTACCGTTCGCGATTGCAAGCCACCGCAGATGGGTGAAAACCCTGATCAGCTGCTGCCGCGCTCGATGACGCGGAAGCCCACGTCGACGATCTTCTCGCCCACCGCGCGGCCGTCGGCGCGGTCGACGATGAAGCGCGCCGCGCGCTGGCCGATGCCGGTGCCGTCGATGCGCACGGTGCTCAGCGCCGGCTGGGTATCGGCGGCGAAGCCCAGGTCGCCGAAGCCGACCACCGCCAGCTGCCGCGGCACCGCGATGCCGCGCGCCGCGGCCTCGATCAGCACGCCCAGCGCCAGCATGTCGGAGCTGCAGAACACCGCATCGACCTCGGGCCGCTCGGCCAGCAGACGTGCCAGGCCGCTGCGGCCGCTGCCCAGCGTGGTGGGCGCCGGCACGCGCAGCACCGGGATCTCGGCCGCGTCGCGCACCAGGCCCAGGCGCAATGCCTCGTCGACGAAGCCGCGGTTGCGACGCAGTGCGCGCTCGTCGTCGGCGCTCAGCAGTGCCGGGTGGCGCCGGCCCTTGGCGTGCAGGTGGCGAGCCACGGCGGCGGCCGCTTCCGCATGGGAGAAACCGACCAGCATGTCGATCGGCGTCGGCGTGAGGTCCCAGGTCTCGACCACCGGGATGCCGCTCGCCAGCAGGCGGCGCCGGCCCTCCGGCGAATGCAGGATGCCGGTCAGCACGATGCCGTCGGGACGGCGGCCGATGATGGCCTCGAGCAGCGCGTCCTCGCGCGACTCGGTGTAGCCGCTCTGCCCCAGCATCAGCTGGTAGCCGGCGTCAGCGAGCGCGCTGGTCAGCGACTGCACCATCTCCATGAACACCGGCCCGGCGATCGTCGGCACGACGGCCGCGACGAGCCGGCTGCGTGCCGAGGCCAAACCGCCGGCGAGTCGGTTCGGCACGTAGCCGGTGCGCGCCACCGCTTCGCGCACGCGCGCCAGCTTGTCGGGCGCCACCTGGTCCGGAGTGTTCAGCGCGCGCGAGGCCGTGATCGGCGAGACCCCGGCGAGGCGCGCCACGTCACCGAGCGTGATGCCGCCGCCGCGGCGCGAGCGGCGGGGCGCGGTGGCGTCGGGCGCTGTCATCTCGCGAGTGTAGTGGAGATGACACCGCTACCATCGGTGCCGTCGCCCCGGGGCGAACGCGCCGGGCGGCCCGGCCCCG
>NZ_AZND01000254.1:0-4490 GCF_000576205.1 Methylibium sp. T29
CGCGCGGCGTGGCGCTGCACGAGAGCTTCGGCAGCATCGTCGCGCAGGTGGCCGAGGTGTCGCTGGCGGCCGGCGGCGTGCCGCGCGTGCACCGCGTGGTCTGCGCCATCGACTGCGGCACCGTGGTCAACCCCGGCATCGTGCGGCAGCAGATGGAGGGCGGCATCGTGTTCGGCCTCAGCGCCGCGCTGCACGGCGGCATCGACATCGTGGCCGGCGTGGTGCAGCAGAAGAACTTTCCCGGGCAGCCGCTGCTCACGCTGGCCGAGTCGCCGCGGATCGAGACCCACCTCGTCGCCAGCGAGCACCCGCCCGGCGGTGTCGGCGAGCCCGGCACGCCGCCCATTGCGCCGGCGGTGGCGAATGCGCTGTTCGTGTTGACCGGGGTGCGGCGGCGGGGGTTGCCGTTGCGGGGATGAGGGGGCTGCCGTTTCCTCAGCGCGCCGCGTTCAGCGCCGCCCGCGTGGCCAGCGCCACCTGGCGCGCCGCGCTCGCGAACTCGGCATCGCGGCCGGCGTACAGCACCGCGCGCGAGGAGTTCACGATGATCGGCGCGCTCGTCGTTGCCTTGTCGCCGCGCCACGCCGCCTTCACCGTCGCCGCCGCGTCGCCGCCCTGGGCGCCCACGCCGGGGATCAGCAGCGGCAGCGTCGGTGCCAGCGCGCGCACGCGCGCCAGCTCCTCGGGGAAGGTCGCGCCCACCACCAGGCCGAGCTGGCCGTTGGTGTTCCACGGGCCTGCGCGAGCTGCGCCAGGTGCTCGTACAGCCGCGGTGTGCCCTCCACGTCGGCCAGCCGCTGGTTCTGCAGGTCGCTGCCGCCGGGGTTGGAGGTGCGGCACAGCAGGATCGCGCCCTTGCCGGGCCAGCGCAGGTAGGGCTCGACCGAGTCGAAGCCCATGAAGGGCGACAGCGTCACCGCGTCGGCCTGGTAGCGCTCGAAGGCCTCGCGCGCGTACTGCTCAGCGGTGCTGCCGATGTCGCCGCGCTTGGCGTCCAGGATGACCGGCACGTCGGGCGCCACGCGGCGGAGGTAGGCCATCAGCCGCTCCAGCTGCTCCTCGGCGCGGTGCGCCGCGAAGTAGGCGATCTGCGGCTTGAAGGCGATCACCAGGTCCTTGGTGGCGTCGACGATGCGGGCGCAGAAGTCGAAGATGCGCGCCGCGTCGCCGGTCCACGGCGCCGGGAACTTGGCCGGCTCGGGGTCCAGCCCCACGCACAGCAGCGAATCGTTCAGCCGCTCGGCGGCCAGCAGGCGGGCGCGAAAGCTCATGTCGTGTGCGCCCTCAGCCGCCGATGCGCTGCGCCAGCTCGGCCGCCTTGCCGGTGTAGTTGCCCGGCGTCAGCGCGCGCAGGCGCTGCTTCTCGGCCTCGGGCAGCTCCAGCGTCTCGATGAAGGCGGCGAGCGACTCGCGCGTGATCGCCTTGCCGCGCGTCAGCTCCTTGAGCCGTTCGTAGGGGTTGGGCAGGCCGTGGCGGCGCATCACGGTCTGGATGGGCTCGGCCAGCACCTCCCAGGCGGCGTCGAGGTCGGCCGCGAGCGCGGCCTCGTTGACCTCGAGCTTGCCCAGGCCGCGCGCCAGCGAGTCCCAGCCCAGCAGGGCATAGCCCAGTGCCACGCCCATGTTGCGCAGCACCGTCGAGTCGGTCAGGTCGCGCTGCCAGCGGCTGATCGGCAGCTTCTGGCTCAGGTGCGCGAGCAGCGCGTTGGCCAGGCCCAGGTTGCCTTCGGCGTTCTCGAAGTCGATCGGGTTGACCTTGTGCGGCATCGTGCTCGAGCCGATCTCGCCGGCCTTGAGCTTCTGCTTGAAGTAGCCCAGGCTGATGTAGCCCCAGACGTCGCGCGACCAGTCGATCAGGATGGTGTTGCAGCGCGTCACCGCGTCGAACAGCTCGGCCATGTAGTCGTGCGGCTCGATCTGGATCGTGTACGGGTTGAACGCCAGGCCGAGCTGCTGCTCCACCACGCGGCGGCTGAAGGCCTCCCAGTCCAGCTCGGGGTAGGCCGACAGGTGGGCGTTGTAGTTGCCCACCGCGCCGTTCATCTTGGCCAGCAGCGGCACCGCGGCGATGCGCTGGCGCGCGGTGGCCAGGCGCGCCACCACGTTGGCGATCTCCTTGCCCACGGTGGTGGGGCTGGCGGTCTGGCCGTGGGTGCGGCTCAGCATCGGCAGGTCGGCGAACTGGTTCGCCATGCGCGTCAGCGTGGCCACCAAGCCATCGAGCGCCGGCAGCAGCACGCCCTCGCGGGCGGCACCCAGCATCAGCGCATGGCTGGTGTTGTTGATGTCCTCGCTGGTGCAGGCGAAATGCACGAACTCGCCGGCCGCCTGCAGCTCCGTGTGGCCGGCGAACTTCGACTTCAGCCAGTACTCGACTGCCTTCACGTCGTGGTTGGTGGTCTTCTCGATGTCCTTGATGGCCTGTGCGTCGGCCTCGGCGAAGCCCGTCACCAGCGCTCGAAGGTGAGCACGGGCTTCGCTGCCGAGCGGTGCCAGTTCGGGCAGGCCTGCATCGCTGAGGGCGATGAACCATTCCACTTCCACCTGCACGCGGCGGTGCATCAGGCCGAATTCGCTGAGCAGCGGCCGCAGCGCGGCAAGCTTGGCGGCGTAGCGGCCGTCGAGCGGCGACAGGGCGGTGAGGGCGGTCAATTGCATGGGAAGCGGTCGGTCGTGCGGGCGCGCCACGGGCGTGGCAGGGAGCTTGCAATTGTAGGAGGGGGGCTTGTGCCACACGGCCCCGGAAGGCGGCGGTCCGGTCGGGGCGGCTGGCTAGAATCGTTTCGCACCCCACACCCCACCTCCCATGAAACTCATCGGTTCCCTCGCCAGCCCCTACGTCCGCAAGGTCCGTGTCGTGATGGCCGAGAAAAAGCTCGAGTACAAGTTCGTGCTCGACGACGTGTGGGGCGCGGAGACCTCCATCTCCGAATCCAACCCGCTCGGCAAGGTGCCCTGCCTCGTGATGGAGGGGGGCGAGGCGGTGTTCGACTCGCGCGTCATCGTCGAGTACCTCGACATGCTGTCGCCGGTCGGCAAGCTCATCCCGCCGTCCGGTCGCGAGCGCATCGAGGTGCGCACCTGGGAAGCGCTGGCCGACGGCCTGCTCGACGCCGCCATCCTGGCGCGGCTCGAACGCACCTGGGCCGGCCGCAGCGAGGCGCAGCGCAGCGACGCTGGGTTGACCGCCAGATGGCCAAGGTCGACGCCAGCCTGCAGGCGATGAGCCAGGGCCTGGGCGACCGCCCCTGGTGCGGCGGCAACCACTTCACGCTGGCCGACATCGCCGTCGGCTGCGCGCTCGGCTGGCTGTCGTTCCGTTTCCCGCAGATCCCCTGGCGCGACGATCATCCGTCGCTGGCCAAGCTGCTCGACAAGCTGAGCCAGCGACCGAGCTTCGCGGACACGGCGCCGCCGGTGGCCTGAGAAGCCGCGCCCTCACCGCGGCCCCGCTCAGCCCGCTGCCGCTCCCGGCAGCGGCAACTCCAGCGTCACCGCCCAGCCTCCGGGTGCGGGCCGCTGTCGAGGCGGGCCGACAAGGCCGCCGCGCGGCGCTGCATGTTGGCCAGGCCACGACCTCCGTGCACGATGGACGGCGGCACGAACAGCGGCATGTCGACCTGCGCTTCGCTCATGCGCTGCTGCAGGCCGTTGTCCACCACCGCCAGCGCCAGCCGCTGCGTGCCGCGCGCCTCGAGGCGCAGCCACACCACGGTGGCGTGGGCGTGCTTGATCACGTTGGTCAGCGCCTCGCGCACGATGCGCAGCACGTGCAGCGTCTCCGCCGCCGGCAGTTCCACCTCGCTCGCCGCGTCGTCGAGCTGCCACACCAGCCGCACGCCGGCCGCGCGCAGCGAGGGCTCGACGCGGAAGCGCAGCTCGGCCAGCGCCTCGATCAGCGGACGCTGGTCGGTCTCCAGCGAGTCGAGCGCGAGCCGCAGTTCCACCAGGCAATCGTCGAGCGTGAGCTTCAGGTCGCGCAGCGGCTCGTCCACGCTGCGCGGCTCGCCGCCCGGCGGTGGCAGTGACTGGCGCTCCACCTGCGAGGTCAGCGCCATCGCCGCCACCAGCCGGCCGCCCAGGCCGTCGTGCATCTCGCGCAGGATGCGGTCGCGCTCGGCCAGCACCGCCTGCCGCTGATCGCGCAGCCGTGTGCCCTCGAACGCCATCTGCAGGTCGCGCTCCTTCTGCGCCACGCGGTCCAGCAGGTCACGGTTCAGCGCGCGCAGTTCGGCGCTGGAGCGCGTGAACTCGTCCACCAGCAGCCACGCCGCCACCGCGATCAGCAGCAGCACCGTGTAGCGGCTCCAGGCCACCGGATCGCCGGCCTCCGGCTGGCCGAACACCCACAGGTCGCGCAGGCCGATCGCCAGGCCGATCACGGCGGTGACGGTCAGCAGCAGCGCGGGCGCGCTGCGCTGCTGCCGTGCCGCGGACGCCAGCACCCACAGCACGCCCATCGCCATCGCCAGCGTGCCGGCCCGCAGCAG
>NZ_AZND01000255.1:0-4466 GCF_000576205.1 Methylibium sp. T29
GGTCTTCACGTCCACGCGCACCAGGCCCACCGCAAAGAACGCCGTGATCAGCCCCATCACCACCAGGATCGCCCACCGGTTCCCCAGTGCAAATCGCGCCAGCTTGCGTCGCAGGTCAATCTTTTCCATCAGGCACCTGGCGTCCGTTCATCCATTCGTTGAGTAACCGCATGCCGTCGCTCCCGGGGCGGCCAGCGCGCGCAGCGACCGCTGCATCGCGCAGCGGCACCGACCCCGGAATCGCAAATCACGGGCCATGGCGTTTGCCGGCCTGGCGCCAGGGTTCACCCTGAACCGGCGACCCTGTCGCGGGCCTCGGCGGGCCGTCCGGGCGTTCGGGCGCGCCCCACTTTCGGACAGCGTGTCCGAGACTCCGGACAGGCCCGATCGCCGCGCGCCGCGCGGCGCCGGCTGTCCGATTCCTGGGACACCGGACAGGGTTTGATCTGCTTGAGAAGAAGCCGGCCAACCGGTGTAATCGGCAGACCTTTCCTCACTCACCACCGCACGGGATTCACGCGATGAGCGCAGGTCTGTCATGAAGCCGAACGCCAGCCCCTACCTCGGCTTCGACAAGGACGCCCGCGGGGTCAAGAGCCTGTGGGAGCGCTTCAACGCCGGGCTGATCGACACCGAGGAGCGCCGCGACACCTACCAGCAGCTCCTGCTGCACGAATGGCAGCGCTGCAAGGCGCTGGGCGTCGACGTCGCCATGACCATGGGCCGCCGCCTGAGCGACAGCGAATTCCGCCTGCGCATGCAGGCGGAACAGCTGCTGCTCGAAACCGCGGTGCCGATCGTGAGGGACGTCGACCGCTTCCTCGCCGACGTGCCGGGGATCATGATCCTGATCGACCGCTCCGGCTGCGCGCTGCACATCAGCGGCGACCCGCGCGTCGGCGAGTTCGCAGCCAGCCGCACCGGCATCGTCGTGGGCTCGCAATGGGACGAGGCCACGGCAGGCACCAACGGCATCGGCACGGCACTCGCGAAGCGGCAGCCGGTGCACGTGTTCGCCTCCGAGCACTTCTGCGAGGGATGGCAGTCGTGGTCGTGCTGCGCCGCGCCCATCTTCGACGCCGACGGCCACACCGTGCTCGGCGTCATCGACTACACGACCATGGCGTCGGATTTCCGCGAACAGGCGCTCGCCCTCACCGTCTCGGTCGCGAACTCCATCCAGGCGCGCATGACCATGCACCGCGAGCTCGAGCGCAGCCGCCTGGTCACCGCCTTCAGCGAGGCGGCTCGCCGTTACCCCTTCGACGACATGCTGGCGCTGGACCATGCCGGGCGCCTGGCCATCCACACGCCCAGCGACCGCTGCCGGCGCATCGCCGAGAACTGGGCCTCGGGCGGCTTCGAGGGCACCCCCGCCGTGCGCGAAACCTTCGAGGTGACCGCACCCAACTCCGAATCGCGCATCGGCACCCTCATCCTGCTGGCCAAGCCCGCCAGCTACGACCGCGTGTTCCTGCCGTCGAACACGCCGTCCTCGTTGCGCGACGCGGTGGAGCCGGTCAAGCGCTTCGGCCACTTCCTCACCCGCGACCCGGACACCCGGCGCATGCTGGGCGAGCTGGAGCGCGTGGCGGCGGCCGACGTGAACGTGCTGATCATCGGCGAGACCGGCACCGGCAAGGAGCTGCTTGCGCGGCAGCTGCACGCCAGCAGCCCGCGCCGCGCCGAGCCCTACATCGCGGTGAACTGCGGCGCGATCAGCGAAGACCTGATGGAGAGCACCTTCTTCGGCTACGTGAGGGGCGCGTTCTCCGGCGCGACCCGCGCGGCCGGGCCGGCTACTTCGAGTCCGCCAAGGGCGGCACGCTGTTCCTCGACGAAGTGGGCGAGCTGCCGCTGGCCATGCAGGCCGCGATGCTGCGCGTGCTCGAGGACGGCAGCTACCAGCGCGTGGGCTCCTGCGAGACCCAGCAGGCGCGCTGCCGCATCATCGCCGCGACGCACCGCAACCTGGAGCAGCTGGTCGCGCAGGGCCGGTTCCGCCAGGACCTGTACTTCCGACTGAAGATCGTCCAGAAGTCCATCAAGCCGCTGCGCGAGCGGCCCTGCGACCTGACGCTGCTGATCGACCAGTTCGGCGACGCCATGCGCCAGAAGCACGGCCTGCCCACGGTGCAGCTCCCGCCGGACACCCGCGCCGCGCTCGAACGCTACCGCTGGCCGGGCAATGCGCGCGAGGTGCGCAACGTGATCGAGGCCGCCGTGCTGTGCGCCGATGGCGCGATCGGCCTCGAATGCCCGCCGCCCGAAGTGACCCGCCCGCCCGAGACCAGCACCGAACCGGTGGTGGCCGGCACGGCCGGCGAAGGTCTGGCCGCCGTGCGCGACTACGAGCGCCAGCTGATCCTGGGCCTGCTGCGCAAGTACCGCAAGGTCAACCACGTGGCCAACGCGCTGGGCATTGCGCGCTCCACGCTGTACCGCAAGTTCGCGGAACTCGCCATCGACCAGAGCGAGTTCACCCAGGCGGGCCACGACGAGCGGCCGATCGCGCGCGACGGCATCCACTGAACGGTGGCCGCCGCGCGGCCACCACCCCCCTGCCTCACCGCCCGAGCAACTCCCGGATGGCCTGCAAGGCCGTGGGGTCCTCGATGGTGGTCAGGTCGCCCGGGTCGCGGCCCTCGGCCACCGCCTGCAGCGCACGGCGCAGCAGCTTGCCCGAGCGGGTCTTGGGCAGCAGCGTCACGAAGTGCACCCGCGCCGGCCTCGCCACCGCCCCGAGCTGCTGGTCCACCGTCTTCATGATGTCGCCCTCGAGCTTCAGCCGCGCCTGCGGCTCCTCCAGCCCCCGCGCGTCCTTGGGCACCACGAAGGCCACCGCCACCTGGCCCTTGAGCTGATCGGCCACCCCGACCACCGCCACTTCGGCCACGTTGGCGTGGCTGGAGACGCTTTCCTCGATCTCGCGGGTGCCCAGCCGGTGCCCGGCGACGTTGATGACGTCGTCGGTGCGCCCGAGGATGTAGTAGTAGCCGTCTTCGTCCCGGATGCCCCAGTCGAAGCTGCTGTAGACGCTCTGGCCGGGCACGCTTTTCCAGTAGGTGTTGACGAAGCGGTCGTCGTCGCGCCAGACGGTCTGCATGAAGCCGGGCGGCAGCGGGCCTTCGACCACGAGCACGCCTTTCTGGTGGGCGCCGTGCAGTTCTTCGCCGGTGGCGTCGTCGACGAGCTTGACCTTGTAGCCGTAGGTGGGGATGCCGGGGCTGCCGAACTTGCTGGGCTGGCGCTGCACGCCGTTGGCGATGCTGAGGATGGGCCAGCCGGATTCGGTCTGCCAGTAGTTGTCGACGATGGGCACGCCCAGGGCGTCGGCGATCCACTGGGCGGTGGGTTCGTCGAGCGGCTCTCCGGCCAGGAACAGGGCGCGCAGGCTGCTGAGGTCGTGTTTCTTGAGGGCCGCGGGGTCTTGTTTCTTGAGCACGCGCACGGCGGTGGGGGCGCTGAACATGGCGGTGACTTTGTATTTCTCGACCAGGCTCCACCAGATGGCGGCGTCGGGGCGGATGGGCAGGCCTTCGTACATGATGGTGGCCATGCCGGCGAGGAGCGGGCCGTAGACGATGTAGCTGTGGCCGACGACCCAGCCGATGTCGCTGGTGGAGAAGTAGGTTTCGCCAGCGTTGCCGAGGTAGATGTGTTTCATGCTGGCGGCCAGCGCGACGGCGTAGCCGCCGGTGTCGCGCTGTACGCCCTTGGGGGTGCCGGTGGTGCCGCTGGTGTAGAGGGTGTAGCTGGGGTGGGTGGCGTCGACCCAGGTGCAGGGGACGCGGCTGTCGAGGTGGCGCGCCCTGAGGGTGGCGTAGTCGATGTCGCGGCCTTCGACGGGTTGGCTGGGGGCGAGGCCGCGGTCGACCATGAGGACGTGCTGGGGTTTGTTCTTGGCCAGGCGGATGGCTTCGTCGAGGAGGGGTTTGTAGGGGACGACTTTGCCGGCGCGGCTGCCGGCGTCGGCGCTGACGATGAGTTTGGGCTGGGCGTCGTCGATGCGGCTGGCGAGGCTGACGCTGGCGAAGCCGCCGAAGACGACGGAGTGGATGGCGCCGATGCGCACGCAGGCGAGCATGGCGAAGGCGGCCTCGGGGATCATGGGCATGTAGATGAGGACGCGGTCGCCCTGGCCGACGCCGAGTTCGACGAGGCCGGCGGCCATGCGTTCGACTTCGCGCTGGAGTTCGGCGTAGCTGTAGGTGCGTTCCTGCCCGACTTCGGTGGAGACCCAGATGAGGGCGTTGTCGTCGGGGCGCCGGGCGGCGTGGCGGTCGACGGCGTTGTGGCAGAGGTTGGTCTGGCCGCCGACGAACCAGCGGGTGAAGGGCGGCCGGCTGTCGTCGAGCACTTCGTCGAACGGGCGGTGCCAGTCGATCAGCTCGGCCTGCTCGGCCCAGAAACCTTCGGGTCTTCGATCGAGCGGCGGTAGAAGGTGGCGTAGTCGGTCATGCGCT
>NZ_AZND01000256.1:0-4461 GCF_000576205.1 Methylibium sp. T29
CGCGCCGGCGACCGGCTCTCGAGGAAACGCCGGGCCGCCCCAAGTTTCCTCGCCCCCCGCGGGGGCGGGCTGGGCGCAGCCCGGCCCTGGGGGTGCTCAGTGGCGCCCGGCGCGCTCCAGGTGCTGCAGCGGAAGCGCCGCGCCGGCCTTCACCTCGCCGAGCGAGAAGCTGGTGTGCAGGTCCTTGAAGTTGGGCAGGTTCAGCAGCGTCTCCAGCGCCAGCGCCGAGAAGGCGTCCAGGTCGGTCGTCATGACCTGCAGCTCGAAGGTGCCCGATCCGCTGATGTAGTGGCAGGCGATGACCTGCGGGATGCGGCGGATCGCCTCCTCCAGCGCACGCGTCGCCGCGGCCGTGTTGCGCTCGGCGTCGACGCGCACGAAGGCCAGCACGCCCAGGCCGATCTTGCGGCGGTCGATCTCGGCGCGGTACCCGCGGATGTAGCCCTGCGTCTCCAGCCACTTCACGCGCCGCCAGGTCGGCGCGGTGGACAGCCCGATGCGCGCGGCCAGCTCGGCGTTCGACAGCCGCGCGTCCTGCTGCAGCGCACCGAGGATCGCGACGTCGTAGCGGTCGAGCGCGGCGTGCGGCGCGTCGTCGCCGGCCGGGTCGGGTGCGGCCTCCGCAGCGGCCGGCCGCGCCAGCGACCGGGCGATTCGGGTTTGCCCTGAAGTCTGCTTTTTCGATGCCATTCGTTTTTTTCCTCGCAAATTTGAGCAACAACGTTGCTCCAAGCATGCCCCAGCGGGCACACAAAGAAAAGACTTCCCCGCACGCTTTGCCTACACTGCCCGCAGGCCCGCCGCAGGAGTTCCGCCGCCATGAATGCGCCCCTTCCCGAGTCCATCCGTCGCGCGCTCGAGACGGTCACACTCGACGACAAGTACGCCCTCGAGACCGGGCAGGCCTTCATGAGCGGGGTGCAGGCGCTGGTGCGGCTGCCGATGCTGCAGCAGCAGCGCGATGCCACCGCCGGGCTGGACACCGCAGGTTTCATCAGCGGCTACCGCGGCTCGCCGCTGGGCGGCTACGACCAGGCGCTGTGGCAGGCGCAGAAGCACCTCGCGGCCCACCAGGTGGTGTTCCAGCCGGGCGTCAACGAGGAGCTGGCCGCCACCGCGGTGTGGGGCACCCAGCAGCTCGATCTTTACCCGCAGAGCCGCAAGCACGACGGCGTGTTCGGCATCTGGTACGGCAAGGGCCCGGGCGTGGACCGCTGCTCCGACGTGTTCAAGCACGCCAACATGGCGGGCACCGCGAAGCACGGCGGCGTGATCGCGATCGCCGGCGACGACCACATCGCCAAGAGCAGCACCGCGGCCCACCAGAGCGACCACATCTTCAAGGCCTGCGGGCTGCCGCTGTTCTTCCCGGCCAGCGTGCAGGAGATCCTCGACATGGGGCTGCACGCCTTCGCGATGAGCCGCTTCTCCGGCGTGTGGGCGGGCATGAAGACCATCCAGGAGGTGGTGGAGTCGTCCGCATCGATCTCGGTCGACCCCGACCGCGTGAAGATCGTGCTGCCGGAGGACTTCCCGATGCCCGCCGGCGGCCTGCACATCCGCTGGCCCGACGCGCCGCTGGAGCAGGAAGCGCGGCTGATGAACCACAAGTGGTACGCGGCACTGGCCTATGTGCGCGCGAACCGGCTCAACCACACGGTGATCGACTCGCCGCACGCGCGGCTCGGGCTGATCTCCAGCGGCAAGGCCTACAACGACACGCGCCAGGCGCTGCACGACCTGGGCCTGGACGACGCGGCCTGCCGCCGCCTCGGCATCCGGCTGCACAAGGTGGGCGTGGTGTGGCCGCTGGAGGCCACCATCACGCGCGAGTTCGCCACCGGCCTGCAGGAGATCCTGGTGATCGAGGAGAAGCGCCAGGTCATCGAGTACCAGCTGAAGGAAGAGCTCTACAACTGGCGCCCCGACGTGCGGCCCAACGTGCTGGGCAAGTTCGACGAATCGGAGGGCGACCTGTCGGGCGGCGAATGGAGCCAGCCCAACCCGAGCGGCAACTGGCTGCTGCGTGCCCAGGCCGACCTGACGCCGGCGATCATCGCCCGCGCGATCGGCAAGCGGCTGCTCAAGCTCGGCGGCCTGGACACCGACACACGCGCCCACGTCGAGGCGCGGCTGGCGCTGATCGACGCGAAGGAACGCGCGCTGGCCGCGAGCACGCAGGACACCGGCGACCGCGCGCCGTGGTTCTGCAGCGGCTGTCCGCACAACACCAGCACCCGCGTGCCCGAGGGCTCGCGCGCGGTGGCCGGCATCGGCTGCCACTACATGACGGTGTGGATGGACCGCAGCACCACCACCTTCTCGCAGATGGGGGGCGAGGGCGTGAGCTGGGTCGGCCAGGCGCCGTTCACCACCGACCGCCACGTGTTCGCCAACCTCGGCGACGGCACCTATTACCACTCGGGCCTGCTGGCGGTGCGCCAGAGCATCGCGGCGAAGGTGAACATCACCTACAAGATCCTGTTCAACGACGCGGTGGCGATGACCGGCGGCCAGCCGGTCGACGGTACGCTGCGTGTGCCCGAGATGACCCGCGAACTCGACGCCGAGGGCGCGAAGCGCATCGTCGTGGTGACCGACGAGCCGCGCAAGTACGACGGCGTGACCGGCCTCGCGCCCGGCGTGACGGTGAAGCACCGCGACGAGCTCGACGCGGTACAGCGCGAGCTGCGCGAAGTTCCCGGCTGCACCGTCCTCATCTACGACCAGACCTGCGCCACCGAGAAGCGGCGCCGCCGCAAGCGCGGCACGATGGCCACGCCGGCCGAGACGGTGGTGATCAACGAGCTGGTGTGCGAGGGCTGCGGCGACTGCTCGGTGCAGAGCAACTGCCTGTCGGTCGAGCCGGTCGAGACGCCGTTCGGCCGCAAGCGCCGCATCAACCAGAGCAGCTGCAACAAGGACTACTCCTGCCTGAAGGGCTTCTGCCCGAGCTTCGTGACGGTGACCGGCGGCACGCTGAAGAAGCCGCAGCGCGACGCCGCGCACGACCCGCACCGCGGACCGCCGTTGCCCGACCCGGTGCTGCCGCGGGCCGACAGCGCCTGGGGCATCGTGGTCGCCGGCGTCGGCGGCACCGGCGTCATCACCATCGGCCAGCTGCTCGGCATGGCCGCCCACCTCGAGGGCAAGGGCGTCGTCACGCAGGACGCCGCCGGCCTGGCGCAGAAGGGCGGCGCGACCTGGAGCCACATCCAGATCGCCAACCGGCCCGAGGCCCTCTACTGCACCAGGGTCGGCACCGCCGAGGCCGACCTGGTGATCGCCTGCGACCCCATCGTCGCAGCCAAGAAGGACACGCTCGCGGTGATGCGCGAGGGCCGCACCCACGTGGCGCTGAACACCCACGGTGCGCCCACCGCGGCCTTCGTCGGCAACCCCGACTGGCAGTTCCAGGGCGGCCGCTGCGAGGCGGTGATCGAGCAGGCCTGCGGCGGCGCCGCGCAGGTGGGCAGGTTCGACGCCGACCGGCTGGCGACCGCGCTGCTCGGCGACGCGATCTACACCAACCCGCTGATGCTGGGCTACGCCTGGCAGAAGGGCTGGGTGCCCCTGGGCGAGGCCGCGCTGCTGCGCGCCATCGAGCTCAACGGCGTGCAGGTCGAGCGCAACCGGGCCGCCTTCGCCTGGGGCCGGCGCGCGGCACACGACCTCGCCGCGGTGCAGGCCCTCACCGCGACGGCGCAGGTGATCGCCTTCGTGAAGAAGCCCGCGCTCGACGAGCTGCTGGCCACGCGCGCCGACTTCCTCACCGGCTACCAGAACGCGGCCTACGCGCAGACCTACCGCGCCTTCGTCGACAAGGTGCGCGCCGCCGAGGCGCCGCTGCAGTCGACCCGGCTCTCCGAGACGGTGGCGCGCTACCTGTTCAAGCTGATGGCCTGCAAGGACGAGTACGAGGTGGCGCGCCTGCACGCCGACCCGGCCTTCCACGCGAAGATCGCTGCGCAGTTCGACGGCGAGGTGAAGCTGGGCTACCACCTCGCGCCGCCGGGGCTGGCGAAGAAGAACGCGCGCGGCGAGCCGCTGAAGCGGCGCTATGGCCCGTGGATGCTGGGGGCCTTCCGGCTGCTGGCGCGGCTCAAGGGCCTGCGCGGCACGGCGCTCGACCCCTTCGGCCGCACCGAGGAGCGCCGCACCGAGCGCGCGCTGGTCGGCGAGTACCGCGCCTGCATCGAGGAGCTGCTGGCGACGCTGGACGCGCCGCGGCTGGCGCTGGCGGTGGAGATCGCCGCGATCCCGGAGGACATCCGCGGCTACGGCCACGTGAAGGCCCGGCACCTGGCGGCCGCGCGGGCGAAGTGGAGCGGCCTGATGGTGCAGTGGCGTACCGGGTCACCACAGCGCGCGGCAGCGTGAGTGGCCCCGCCCTCCCGCGTCGGAGACACCCCCGACCCGCGGCGCGACTTTCTCGCCATCGACGCAGCGCAACGGCACGAC
>NZ_AZND01000257.1:0-4424 GCF_000576205.1 Methylibium sp. T29
CCGATGCCGACGTGGCCGCGGCCCGTGCCGCGCTGCTGCCCAGCGTGTCGCTGTCGGGCTCGGCCGGGCTGGCCAGCACGGCGCTGCTGTCGCTTGCCAATCCATCCTCCAGCCTCGGGCTGAGCGCTTCGATCGTCCAGACGCTGTTCGACGGCGGGCGGCTGCGCAACCAGGTGGCGCTGGGCGAATCGGCGCGCCGCCAGCTGGTGGAGAGCTACCGGCTGGCCATCTACACGGCGCTGAAGGAGGTGGAGGACGCGCTCGGCAACGCGGTGCGCAACCGCGGCCAGGAGCAGGCGCAGCTGGCGATCCGCGACGAGGCGCAGCGCTCGCTGCGCCTGGCCGAGCTGCGCTACCGCGAGGGCGCCGACGACCTGACCAGCGTGCTGGACGCGCAGCGGACGCTGTTCTCGTCGATCGACCAGCTGGCGCAGCTGCGGCTGGCCCGGCTGACGGCGGCACTGGATCTGTTCAAGGCGCTGGGGGGCGGTTGGTCAATGAGTGATCGCCAACTTTCTTCATGAAGCCTTCGCCTCGACATTCGTCTCTTGAGCCAGCATTGTTGCGGCTTGATCACAAGACTTGACGATGATTTGACAAATCTTAATACGACTAATTATCATTACTGATTGATTGCTGTCGAGGACTGACAGCATGCCGGTCAGCCATCTGCTTCTCCTCGCGTCGTAGCGGGTCGGGAGTGCCGCAGAGAGCCAGCCTCTGCCGCCTTTTCGCCGATTCGATACACCCACCGAGGAGACCCCATGGCCTACATCCGTGCGCGCAAGCACGCCCTTCCACTCCGACGCAACAACGCGTCGGCCCTCGTGGCCTTCGCGGCCCTGGTCATCCCGGCCGCCGCCGTCCACGCCCAGCAGGCCGAAGTGCCCGCCACCGGCAGCCCGGTGCTGCCCGAGATCAAGGCGAAGGCCGCGAGCGAGAACGTGGCCAAGCCCGAACAGGTGGCTTCGCCCAAGTACACCGCGCCGCTGCTCGACACGCCGCAGACCATCACGGTGCTGCCCTCGAAGGTCCTGGAACAGCAGAACCGCGTCTCGCTGGTGGAGGCCCTGAGCACCGTCCCGGGCATCACCTTTGGCGCCGGTGAAGGCGGAGGTGGCTACGGCGACAGCATCAATTTCCGCGGCTACTCGGCCAACAACAACATCACGCTCGACGGCATGCGGGACAGTGCCCAATACAACCGTTCCGACGCCTTCAATCTCGAGCAGATCGAAGTGACCAACGGCGCCAACTCGGTCTATGGCGGCGCTGGCAACGTGAGCGGCGGCATCAACCTCGTGAGCAAATCGCCGAAGGCCGAGAACTTCGGCCGCGTCGGCCTCGGCCTGGGTACCGACAGCTACCGGCGCACCACCGCCGACGTGAACCGCCTGCTCGGTGACACCACGGCCCTGCGTCTCAACGTGATGGCGCACGGCAACGACGTGCCAGGACGGGACGTCGAGGAGTACAAGCGCTGGGGCATCGCGCCGTCGATCACCTTCGGGCTCAACACCCCGACGCAACTGACCCTGAGCTACCTGCACCAGCGCGACGAGAACGTGCCGCAGTACGGCGTGCCCTACTACCGCAACGCGTTCAACAACGGCCTGATCCCGGGCGCCAAGTCGAGCAACTACTACGGCTATCGCGATGTCGACACGCAGGAGATCGATGTCGACATGTTCACCGTGGTGTTCGATCACCGCTTCAGCGACCGCTTCCGGGTGCGCAATCAGACTCGCGCGCAGCGCATCGACCAGTTCCTCGTGGTGAACCCGCCCCAGGGCAGCTACTGCCTGGCCAGCGGCACGCTCGCCTCGGACGGCACGCCCTGCGCGACGCCGGGGGTCTACACCCCGAGCGGTCCGCGCGGTTCGACGCGCGACAGCAGCAACGAATACCTGGCCAACCAGACCGACTTCACGACCGAATTCAAGACCGGCGGCATCGAACACACGCTCGTCACAGGCTTCTCGCTGTCGCATGAACGCTACCGCCTGGTCAACGGCAACTCGCTGCGCAACCCCGGCGGCGCGCTGCCGAACCCCGTGCTGCCGCCGATGGACATCGCGAACCCGGAGCGTCTACGGCGGCCCCGTCAACTTCGTCGCGACCGGCCGCACGCGCGGCGAACTCGACAACGTGGCGGTCTACCTGTTCGACAACCTGAAGTTCAACGAGCAATGGGCGCTCAACGGCGGCGTCCGCTATGAGAAGAACCGGACCTCTTCGTCGACCGACACCATTGCCGCTGGCGTGACCACCAGCAACCCGACGCAGTCGCGCACCGACAACCTGACTTCGTTCCGCGTCGGCCTGGTCTACAAGCCCGTTCCGGTCGGCAGCTTCTACGTCGCCTACGGCAACTCGAAGACACCCTCGAAGGCCACGGTGAACGGCGCCTGCACGCAGAACGAGACCACGACGACCGGCAACAACAACTGCAACGTCGCGCCCGAGACGGCGGTCAACATCGAGGTCGGCACCAAGTGGGACGTGCTCGACAACCGGCTGTCGCTGACGGCCGCGGTGTTCCGCAACGAACTGCGCAACTACCGCGTCAACTCCAACGACCCGACGGTTCCCGACCAGCAGCTCGATGGCAAGTCGCGCGTGGACGGCGTGGCGCTCGGCGCGGCCGGACAGATCACGCCGCAATGGAGCGTGTCAGCCAACTACACCTATCTGGACAGCGAAGTGCTCTCGGGCGCCTCCGACTTCTGCGTTGCCAACCCGACGGCGTTGAACTGCGATGCCGCGCTGGCGACGACGGGCAACCCGCTGACCAACACGCCGGAGCACGCGTTCAGCCTGTGGAGCACCTACCAGTTCGTGCCCGGCGTGACCGTCGGCTACGGTGTGCTGTACCAGGGCAGCTGGCTTCTCAACAATGCGCTGCCGCCGCTGTACAAGGCGCCGAGCTATTGGGTGCAGAACGCCATGGTGGCGTACCAGGTCACCCGCAGTCTGGACCTGCAGCTCAATGTGAAGAACCTGACGGACCGCACCTACTACACGCGCATCCGCAACAATGGCTGGGCCACTCCGGGCGATGGCCGAGCCGTCACGCTGACCGCCAGCTACGCGTTCTGACGACGCCCTCGTTCACCGTCCCGCCCCGGCCTCTTCCTCGGAAGAGGCCTTTTTCATCGCTCGCCGAAACGGACTCGACCATGATGCTCCATGTGCCCGCCGTGCTGAACGGCGACCAGGTCGCCGACCTGCGCGCCGCGCTGGATCGCGCCAGCTGGGTCGACGGACGCGCCAGCGTCGGCTCCCAAGGCGCGCAGGTGAAACACAACCACCAGCTGGCCGAGGGCTCGCCGCTGGCGCTGCAGCTGGGTCAGGCCATCGTGACCGCGCTGCACGCCAACCCCCTGTTCTTTTCCGCTGTCCTGCCGCACCGCATCCTGCCGCCGTTCTTCAACCGCTACGGCAGCGGCGAGCACTACGGACTCCATGTCGATGGCGCCATCCGGACCGCCGCCGACAATGGACAGCGGCTGCGCAGCGACGTCTCGTGCACTCTGTTCCTGACCGAGCCGGAGGACTATGACGGCGGCGAGCTGGTGGTGGTCGACACCTACGGCACCCACGAGGTCAAGCTGCCGGCGGGCGACCTGATCGTCTATCCGGCAAGCAGCCTGCATCGCGTCGAGCCAGTGACGCGTGGCGTTCGCGTCAGTTCCTTCTTCTGGGTTCAGAGCATGGTGCGCGAGGACTGGCACCGCACGATGCTGTTCGACCTGGACCAGAACATCCAGAAGCTGCGGCAGAGAATCGGCGATTGCGAGGAGACTGTCGGCCTCACCGGCCACTATCACAACCTGCTGCGCCAGTGGGCCGAGGTGTGACGCGGCGGGCCGCCGCTCACGGGCCCTGTCGGGACACGCTCAGTACACGTCGCGCCGCAGCCGGCCGGTCTCGATGAGCCGATCGACCGCGTCGCGGCCCAGCACGTCGACCAGCGCGGCCTCCACGCCCGCGGCCATGCCGACCAGACTGCCGCAGACGTAGAGCGCGGCACCGCGGGTAACCCAGTCGCGCAGCACGTCGGCCTGCTCGCGCAGGCGGTCCTGCACATAGCGCTTGCCCGGCTGGTCGCGCGAGAACACGAGGTCGGTGCGTTCGAGCACGCCGCTGGCCTGCCAGGCGGCGATCTCGTCGCGGTAGTAGGCGTCGTGCGCGGCATGGCGCTCGCCGAACACCAGCCAGTTCGCGCCGTGTCCGGCCGCGGCGCGGGCCTTGAGGTGGGCGCGCAGGCCGGCCAGGCCGGTGCCGTTGCCGACCAGGATCAGCGGACGGCCGGCGTTGTCGCCGAGGCGGAAGTTGCCGTGGGCGCGCAGCCGCAGCGCGATCTCGTCGTCGATCGCGGCCCGCTCGGTGAGCCAGCCGGAGGCCAGGCCCGGCGTGCCGTC
>NZ_AZND01000258.1:0-4416 GCF_000576205.1 Methylibium sp. T29
GCATGACGGCGGGTGGGTACGTCCCGCCCCGCCTTTCACCACCCCGCTGCGGGCGCTGCCCGCCGCACCGCTCTTTGAAGGAACCGTCATGCAAAAGCAAAAGATCCGCATCCGCCTGAAGGCATTCGATTACAAGCTGATCGATCAATCGGCCCTCGAGATCGTCGACACCGCCAAGCGCACCGGCGCCATCGTCAAGGGCCCGGTGCCCCTGCCGACACGCATGCAGCGTTTCGACATCCTGCGTTCGCCGCACGTCAACAAGAGCTCGCGCGACCAGTTCGAGATCCGCACCCACCAGCGCCTGATGGACATCGTCGATCCCACCGACAAGACCGTCGACGCGCTGATGAAGCTTGACCTGCCGGCCGGCGTGGACGTCGAGATCAAGCTGCAGTAAGTTCCGATCGGGTTCGCTGCGGACCCGGGTGGTTGCGGCTTCGGCCGCTGCTGCTACAATCGTAGGCTTTTCTGCCCTCGGCACTCCGGTGTCGCGGGCAAAACATCGTGGTGACCCGGCGCAATGCGTTCGGTCGCCTCAGTGAAGTCAGTCCGGCCAATCGATGTCGGACATTGGAGAAGAACCATGACTACAGCCAATCCGGGCGATCGCCTCGGCTTGCTGGGCCGCAAGGTGGGCATGATGCGCATCTTCACGGACGACGGCGACGCCGTGCCCGTGACGGTGCTCGACGTGTCCAACAATCGCGTCACCCAGGTCAAGACCGTCGAAACCGACGGCTACAGCGCCATCCAGGTGACATTTGGCGCCCGCAAGGCGTCGCGCGTCACGAAGCCAGAGGCCGGGCATCTCGCCAAGGCGGGTGTCGAGGCTGGCGAAATCCTGCGTGAATTCGCGGTCAGCGCCGAAGTGGCGGCCGAGTACAAGCCGGGCGGCACGCTGCCGGTCGGCCTGTTCGCCGCCGGCCAGAAGGTCGACGTGCAGGGTACGTCGATCGGCAAGGGCTTCACCGGCACCATCAAGCGGCACAACTTCGGCTCGCAGCGCGCGTCGCACGGCAACAGCCGTTCGCACAACGTGCCGGGCTCGATCTCGATGGCCCAGGATCCGGGTCGCGTGTTCCCGGGCAAGAAGATGTCCGGCCACCGCGGCGACGTGACCAAGACCACCCAGAACCTTGACATCGTGCGTGTCGACGAGGCCCGCCAGCTGCTGCTGGTGCGCGGCGCGGTTCCTGGCGCGAAGAACGGTTTCGTGACCGTGCGCCCGGCCGTCAAGGTCAAGGCCCAGAAGGGAGCGAACTGATGGAACTCGAGCTCCTGAACGAACAAGGCCAGGCCGCCTCGAAGGTCGACGCGCCGGACACCGTGTTCGGCCGCGACTACAACGAAGCGCTGGTGCACCAGGTGGTGGTGGCCTACCAGGCGAATGCCCGCCAAGGTACGCGCGCCCAGAAGGATCGCCAGACGGTCAAGCACTCGACCAAGAAGCCGTGGCGCCAGAAGGGCACCGGCCGGGCTCGCGCCGGCATGACCTCGTCGCCGCTGTGGCGCGGAGGCGGTCGGATCTTCCCGAACAGCCCGGAAGAGAACTTCAGCCACAAGGTCAACAAGAAGATGTACCGCGCCGGCATGGCCGCCATCTTCTCGCAGCTCGCTCGTGAAGGTCGCCTGGCCGTGGTGGATTCGATCAAGGTCGAGACGCCCAAGACCAAGGCGCTGGCCGCGAAGTTCAAGGCCATGGGGCTGGAGTCGGTGCTGGTGATCGCGGACGAGGTGGATGAGAACCTGTTCCTCGCGTCGCGCAACCTCGCCAACGTGCTGGTGATCGAGCCGCGTTATGCCGATCCGCTGTCGCTGGTCTTCTACAAGAAGGTCCTGGTGACGAAGGGCGCGATCGAGAAGCTCAAGGAGATGCTGGCATGAGCGCTCTTAAGTTCGATGAAGGTCGCCTGATGAAGGTGCTGGTCGCGCCGATCGTGTCCGAGAAGGCCACGGCGGTCGCCGAGTCGCACAACCAGGTGCTGTTCAAGGTGCTGCAGGACGCGACCAAGCCCGAGATCAAGGCGGCGGTGGAACTGCTGTTCAAGGTCGAGGTCGACAAGGTATCGGTCGTGAACACCAAGGGCAAGACCAAGCGCTTCGGCAAGGGTGTGGGTCGCCGCGACAACGTTCGCAAGGCCTATGTCTGCCTGAAGGCGGGTCAGGAGCTCAACTTCTCCGGGGAGGCCGCGTAATGGCCGTCGTCAAAGTCAAGCCCACGTCCCCTGGCCGCCGTGCCGTGGTGAAGGTGGTGCATTCGCACCTGCACAAGGGCAAGCCCGAAGCGTCGCTGCTCGAGCCGCAGATCCAGAATGCAGGCCGGAACAACAACGGCCACATCACCATCCGGCACAAGGGCGGTGGTCACAAGCACCACTACCGCGTGGTCGATTTCAAGCGCAACAAGGACGGCATCCCGGCGAAGGTCGAGCGTATCGAGTACGACCCGAACCGAACCGCCCACATCGCGCTGGTGTGCTACGCCGATGGCGAGCGCCGTTACATCATCGCTCCGCGCGGTCTGGAAGTCGGTGCCACCATCCTGAGCGGCTCGGAAGCGCCGATCAAGGCCGGCAACACGCTGCCGATCCGCAACATCCCGGTGGGCTCGACGATGCACTGCGTCGAACTGCTGGCCGGCAAGGGCGCCCAGATCGCGCGCTCGGCTGGCACTTCGGTGACGCTGCTGGCACGCGAAAGCACCTACGCCCAGGTTCGCCTGCGCTCGGGTGAGGTGCGGCGCATCCACATCGAGTGCCGTGCCACGATCGGCGAGGTGAGCAACGAAGAGCACAACCTGCGCCAGTACGGCAAGGCCGGTGCGATCCGCTGGAAGGGCGTTCGCCCGACCGTTCGTGGCGTGGCCATGAACCCGGTGGACCACCCGCACGGCGGCGGCGAAGGCCGCACCGGCGAGGGCCAGGTGCCGGTGTCGCCTTGGAACACGATGACCAAGGGCTACCGCACTCGCAGCAACAAGCGCACGCAGACGTTCATCGTCTCGCGTCGCAAGAAGTAAGGGGCACGCTCGATGGCACGCTCACTGAAGAAGGGTCCGTTCGTGGACCACCACCTGGTGGCCAAGGTCGAGAAGGCCGTGGCGATCAAGGACAAGAAGCCGATCAAGACCTGGTCGCGCCGCTCGACGATCCTGCCCGATTTCATCGGGCTGACGATCGCCGTGCACAACGGCAAGCAGCACGTCCCCGTGTACGTGACCGATCAGATGGTCGGCCACAAGCTCGGCGAGTTCGCCCTGACCCGCACGTTCAAGGGTCACCCGGCGGACAAGAAGGCGAAGAAGTAAGGGGATGACGATGGAAACCCGAGCAATCGTTCGCGGCGTGCGTCTGTCGGTCGACAAGGGTCGGCTGGTGGCTGATCTGGTCCGCGGCAAGAAGGTGGACCAGGCGCTCAACATCCTGGAATTCACGCAGAAGAAGGCCGCCGTCATCATCAAGAAGGCGCTGGAATCGGCGATCGCCAATGCCGAGCACAACGACGGTGCCGACATCGACGAACTGAAGGTCAAGACGATCCACGTCGAGCAGGGTGCGACCCTGAAGCGGTTCTCCGCGCGCGCCAAGGGCCGCGGCAACCGCATCAGCAAGCCGACCTGCCACATCTTCGTCACCGTCGGCAACTAAAGGCAGAGAAGACCATGGGACAGAAGATTCATCCGGTCGGCTTCCGCCTGCCTGTCACCCGCAACTGGTCCTCGCGCTGGTACGCGTCGAATCGCAACTTCGCGACGATGCTGGCCGAAGACCTGAAGGTCCGCGAATACCTCAAGGCCAAGCTCAAGAGCGCGGCGGTCTCGCGCATCCTGATCGAGCGGCCCGCCAAGAACGCACGCATCACCATCTACTCGGCGCGTCCGGGCGTGGTGATCGGCAAGAAGGGCGAAGACATCGAGAACCTGAAGGCCGAGCTGACGCGCCGCCTGGGCGTGCCGGTGGCCGTGAACATCGAAGAGGTGCGCAAGCCCGAGATCGATGCCCAGTTGATCGCCGACTCGATCACCCAGCAGCTCGAGAAGCGCATCATGTTCCGCCGCGCGATGAAACGTGCGATGCAGAACGCGATGCGCCTGGGTGCCCAGGGCATCAAGATCATGAGCGCCGGTCGTCTGAACGGCATCGAGATCGCTCGCACCGAGTGGTACCGCGAAGGTCGCGTGCCGCTGCACACGCTGCGCGCCGACATCGACTACGGCTTCTCGGAAGCCAAGACCACCTACGGCATCATCGGCGTGAAGGTCTGGGTCTACCGCGGCGATCGTCTCGCCAATGGCGAAGCGCCCGTCATCAAGACCGACGAGCGCGAAGACGACCGTCGCAATCGCCGCGGCCCGCGCAGCGACCGCCCGGCCGGTGACCGCCGTCCGCCGTCGCGCGACGGTGCTCGCCCGGG
>NZ_AZND01000259.1:0-4413 GCF_000576205.1 Methylibium sp. T29
CCGCGGCTGACACCGGGACCTTCGCCGCTCGCGCGCCGTGCCGGCGAGGGCGGGGTGCTGCGCGACGAGCCCAAGCCGGCGCCCGTCCGACGAGGAACCCATGCTGGCCGAGGTGCGCAGCCTGCTGATCGGCACCTTGCTGGTGGACGGCCCGGTCAGCAGTTCGCTCACGGTCCTGCGCGTCGGCCGTGCGCGCGACCGCTACGAGCTGATCGGGTTGGTGTGGCAGATCGAGCGCGCGCTGGTCACGGCGCGACGGCCGGTCGAGGCCATGAGCCGACTGCGCCGCGCCCGCGAACTGCTGGGCCTGGGCAATACCGTCGTCGACGAAGACACGAAGCCCGGTTCCAGCACCCACTGAAGACGAAGCCGCCTCGGCCATGACCCTGCTTGCAATCGATATCGGCAACACGCGCCTGAAGTGGGCGCTGTATCCCTCGGCCGTGCCCGGCAGCGAGCCCGTGGCCCACGGTGCGCGCTTCCTCGAGACCATCGACCAGCTCGGCGAGGCCGAATGGGCCGGCCTGGCGCCGCCGCCGCGCCATGTGCTCGGCTGCTGCGTCGCCAGCGACTCGGTGCGTCACCGCGTCGAGGAGCAGCTGGAGTTGTGGGACGTGGCACCGCGCTGGGTGGTGCCGGGCGCGGCCGAGGCCGGCGTGACCAACGGCTACGACCATCCGATGCGCCTGGGCAGCGACCGCTGGGTGGCGCTGATCGGCGCGCGTGCGCGCGTGCTCGCCGCGGGCGCGCGCCGGCCGGTGCTGGTGGTGATGGCCGGCACGGCGGTCACGGTCGACGCGCTCGATGCGGACGGCCGTTTCCTCGGCGGGCTGATCCTGCCCGGCCACGGCATCATGCTGCGCGCGCTGGAAGCCGGCACCGCCGGCCTGCGGGTGCCCACCGGCGAGGTGCGCGAGTTCCCGACCAACACCAGCGACGCGCTGACCAGCGGCGGCAATTTCGCCATTGCCGGCGCCATCGAGCGCATGCACCGCCATCTTCAGCAGCGCTGTGGCGAGCCACCGTTGTGCATCGTCACCGGCGGCGCGGGCTGGAAGGTGGTGCCGGCGCTGACCATCGATCACGAACTGATCGACACCCTGATCTTCGACGGCCTGCTGACCATCGCCGCGCAGCGCGGCTGAGCCGCCCCCGGGTCAGAGAATGAAGCGGGACAGATCCTCGTCGACCGCGAGCGCCCCGAGCTTGCGATCCACGTAGGCGGCGTCGATCGCGATCGTCTGGCCGCCCAGGTTCGGCGCATCGAAGCTCACCTCGTCGAGCAGGCGCTCCATCACCGTCGACAGCCGGCGCGCGCCGATGTTCTCGGTGCGCTCGTTGACGTCGAACGCAATCTGCGCCAGCCGGCGCACACCCTCGGGCCGGAAGTCGAGCCGGACGCCCTCGGTGTCCAGCAGTGCCTGGTACTGGCGTACCAGGCTGGCGTGGGTCTGGGTCAGGATCGCCTCGAAGTCCTCGACCCGCAGCGAGCCCAGCTCCACCCGGATCGGGAAGCGGCCCTGCAGCTCCGGGATCAGGTCGCTCGGGCGCGCCAGGTGGAAGGCGCCCGAGGCGATGAACAGGATGTGATCGGTCTTGACAGTGCCGTGCTTGGTGCTGACCGTCGTGCCCTCCACCAGCGGCAGCAGGTCGCGCTGCACGCCCTGGCGCGAGACCTCGGCGCCGCTGGCGCCGTCGCCGCGCGACGTGACCTTGTCGATCTCGTCGATGAAGACGATGCCGTTCTGCTCGGCGCTGGCCAGCGCCTGCGTCTTGATCTCGTCCTCGTTGACCAGCTTGGCCGCCTCCTCGTCGACCAGCAGCTTCAACGCCTCGGCGATCTTGAGCTTGCGGGTCTTGCGCCGCGTCTGGCCCAGGCTAGCGAACATGCCCTTGAGTTGCTCGGCCATGTCTTCCATGCCGGGCGGGCCCAGCAATTCGACGGCAGCGCGCGGTTCGGCGAGTTCGAGCTCGATCTCCTTGTCGTCGAGCGTGCCCTCGCGCAGGCGCTTGCGGAAGGTCTGGCGCGCCGTGCTGTCGGCCGGGGCTGGGGCCGGCGAGCTGGTGCTCAGCCCGAAGCCGGCGCCGGCATGGGCGGGCGGCGGCAGCAGCACGTCGAGGATGCGTTCCTCGGCGGCATCCTCGGCGCGGACGCGATGGGCCCGGATCGCGGCCTCGCGCGTCTGCTTGACGGCCAGGTCGACGAGGTCGCGGATGATCGAATCGACGTCCTTGCGACATAGCCGACCTCGGTGAACTTGGTGGCCTCCACCTTGATGAAGGGCGCGTCGGCCAGCTTCGCGAGGCGGCGCGCGATCTCGGTCTTGCCGACGCCAGTGGGCCCGATCATCAGGATGTTCTTCGGCGTGATCTCCGGGCGCAGCCTGTCGTCCACCTGCTGGCGGCGCCAGCGGTTGCGCAGCGCGATCGCGACGGCGCGCTTGGCGTCCTGCTGGCCGACGATGTGGCGGTCCAGCTCGGACACGATCTCCTGCGGGGTCATCGCGCTCACTGGCTGACGGGCTCCGGGTCGGTCAGCACCTCGATGGTGTGGTGCTGGTTGGTGTAGATGCACAGGTCGCCGGCGATCTCGAGCGACTTCTTGACCATCTCGGCCGGACCGAGCGTCGTGTGGGCCAGCAGCGCGCGCGCGGCCGCCTGCGCGTAGGCGCCGCCCGAACCGATCGCGACGATGCCGTGCTCGGGCTCCAGCACGTCGCCGTTGCCGGTGATGATCAGCGAGGTGTCGCGGTCGGCCACCGCCAGCATGGCCTCGAGGCGGCGCAGCACGCGGTCGGTGCGCCAGTCGCGGGTCAGGTCGATCGCGGCGCGCACCAGGTTGCCCTGGTGCTTCTCGAGCTTGCCCTCGAAGCGCTCGAACAGCGTGAAGGCGTCGGCCGTCGCCCCGGCGAAGCCGGCCAGCACCTGCTCCTTGTAGAGCCGGCGCACCTTGCGCGCCGAGGCCTTGACGACGATGCTGCCGAGCGTCACCTGACCATCGCCACCCAGGGCGACCTCTCGGCCGCGGCGTACGCTGAGGATGGTGGTGCCGTGGTACGAATCCATGGGGAAGCAGTTGAAGGCAGAGGCGGGGGCTTCAAGCCCGGGATCTGGCGGGGAGCGATCCGCGGCGCCGGCTGCATTCGTGCCGTCCGGCGGGCGTGACGCTCAGAGGTTGCGCACCTTCACGCGTGCGTGCTCGTTGATGCCCATCGCGTTGAAGAACAGGCCCAGCAGGCGATGGGCGTCCTCGAAATGGACGAGACGGTTCTCGTTGCGGCGGTGCAGCACCCAGTTGAGCAGGTCGCCGGCCGCGACGAAGTCCATGCGGATCAGTCGCGCGCAGTTGACGCTCACGACCGTGGAGTTGCCGAGCTGGGATTCGAGCCGCTGCAGCACGCTGCCGATGTCGCCGACCAACTGGCCCGACAATTCGACCGCTGCGGTGCGGACGCCGCCGGCCTCCTCGAGCACCTGCGACTCCGCGAAGCCGCTCGTCGCGTCGCTGGTCACCATCGAGCGCGATGCGAGGGTCATGCCGCCAGCATCAGCCATCTTGACGACGCACAGCGACGCCTCCCACGACGGCGGCGACACCTCGTAGGTCACGCAGTAGTCGATCGCGATCTCGTCGAACTGGTCGGGCCGGTTGCACAGCCTCAGCGTCGCCAGACGCAGCAGCCAGTAGGCGGGGTCGGCATCGCGCACGCCGGTGGGCGCGGCCTCGGCGAGAACCGAGAGCAACTGCTCGGCGCCGATCCAGCGCATCTGCAGCTTCTGCGTCCCCAGTGGTGCATCAACTGGCTCAGCTCGCCGCAGGCCTGCGCGTCGATCCTGCGCAGCGGGCTCCAGTCCATCACCCACGGCATCGGAAGCTGCAGCGTCCTGGAGCGCAGCAGCGCGACGCCTTCTCCATCGAGCTGTTCCGGCGCGGCCCAGCCGATGCTGCCTTGGCTGCGCACCGCCTGCGCAGTGCTGGCCGCGGCCGCATTCTCGGCAGCCACCAGTTGGGGAATCGAGAACCACTGCGGCGCCGACCACCCAAAGCGCTGCACGTAGTCGAGCGCCAGGCTCTCGAACGGAGGTTGCTGGCCGGTGGCACGGTACAGATCGAACAGCACGAGCCAGGTCTCGGCATGGTTCGCGCGTTCGCCGTCGTCCGAGATGAGGCCGCGGATCGAGCGTTCGCAGCCCTCGAATTCGGCATTGGCGAAGGAAATCACCGCCTCGTCGAGCTCGGGGTCGTGGGCGATCTCGTTGACCTCGACGGCGAACGGGTTGCCGAAATCGGACATGCCCGGGCGCCCCAGGTGCACCGCTGGCGGTGCCGCGGACGCGATGGGGGCGCCGGGGGCTGTCGGTGTCGTGATCGGCGCCGGCGGCGAGGCCGGCGCGGCGGTGGGAGCAGGGGCC
>NZ_AZND01000260.1:0-4403 GCF_000576205.1 Methylibium sp. T29
CACAGGACGGCGGCGGCATGCTCGGCGGGCTGGGCGACATCCTGTTCGGCTCGACCGGGCCGCGCGGCGGCAAGCGCGAGGGTCTGGCCGAGTCGATGGCCAAGTCGGCCGTGCGCACCATGGGCACCACGGTGGGCCGCGAGATCATCCGCGGCGTGCTGGGCAGCCTGCTGGGCGGCAGCAAGCGGCGCTGATCCAGACCCGACGCTCCCTCGCTGCCGCCCCCCTCAGCGGGCTTCCACGACCTCCGGCGTCTGGATCGGCCCACGACCGCTGTAGCGGTCGAGGTAGAGGTAGATCACCGGCGTGAGGTAGAGCGTGATCGCCTGCGAGAACAGCAGTCCGCCCACCACCGCCAGACCCAGCGGCTGCCGCAGCTCGGCGCCGGCGCCGATGCCCAGCGCGATGGGCAGCGCGCCCATCAGCGCGGCCAGCGTGGTCATCGTGATCGGCCGGAAGCGCCGCACGCAGGCTTCGCGAATCGCTGCCTCGGGCGCCATGCCCTGGTGGCGCTGCGCGTCGAGCGCGAAGTCGATCATCATGATCGCGTTCTTCTTCACGATGCCGATCAGCAGCAGGATGCCGATGGTCGCGATCAGCGTCAGATCCTGTCCGAAGAACTCCAGCATCAGCAAGGCTCCCACCGCGGCCGATGGCAGGCCGGCCAGGATGGTCAGCGGGTGGATGTAGCTCTCGTACAGCACGCCCAGCAGCACGTAGATCACCAGCAACGCCGCAACGATGAGGATGGCCTGGCTGCCCTGCGAGGTCTTGAACACCGCTGCGTCACCGCCGTAGCTGGTGATCACCGATGCCGGCAGGCGGATCTCCTGCCCGTAGGCCTCGAGCTGCCGGGTGGCATCGCCGAGCGGCACGCCCGGCGCGAGGTTGAACGACACCGTCACCGCCTGCAGCTGCCCGACGTGGTTCACCGAGGTCGGCCCCAGCGTGCGCTCGACCGTCGCGAAGCTGTTCAGCGGCACCAGTGCACCGTTGCTGCTGCGCAGGTAGATGCCGTCGAAGGCGCTCTCGTCGCGCTTGGCGTCGGGCGCCACTTCCATGATCACCTGGTAGCTGTCGGCTGTGGTGTAGATGGTGGCGACCTGGCGCTCGCCGAAGGCGCTGAACAGCGCGTTGCGGATCGAGTCGACCGACACGCCCAGCGTGTTGGCCTTGTCGCGGTCGATCTTCAGCGAGGCTTGCAGTCCCTTGAGCTGCGAGTCGGAGGTGACGTCGCGGAAGCGCGGATCGGCGCGCAGCTTCTCCTGCAGCCTGGCCGCCCAGTCGTTCAGCTCATCGGCCTTCACGCTCTGCAGGATGTACTGGTAGCGGCTCTTGCTGGGGCGCCCGCCGAGCTGCAGGTTCTGCACCGGCTGCAGGTAGACGGTGATACCGGCCACCTGACTCAACTTCTTGCGCAACCCTTCCACCACCTGCTTCATGGGCAAGCGCTCGCCGCGCGGCTTGAGGTTGATGAACATGCGGCCCGTGTTCTGCGTGCCGCTGCCGCCGTTGACCGAGTTCACGCTCAGCACGTTCGGGTCGGCCAGCATCACCTGCACCGCCTGGTCCTGCAGCTTCACCATCGCCGCGAACGAGGTGTCCTCGGCGGCTTCGGTGGAGGCGCGGATCTGGCCGATGTCCTCTTCCGGGAAGAATCCCTTGGGAATGGTGACGAACATCAGCGCGGTCAGCGCGAAGGTCAGCACGCCCACACCCAGCATCAGACGGCGGTGCCGCAGCGCGAGGTCGAGCGAGCGCGTGTACCAGCGCGTGACGGCCTCGAAGCCGCGCTCGAAGCCGCGCACCAGCGCACCCGGCGGGCGCTGCGTGGCCTCGGGCTTCAGGTAGCGTCCGGCCAGCATGGGCACCAGCGTCAGCGAGACGAAGGCCGACACCAGGATGGCCAGCGAGACGATCACCGCGAATTCGTGGAACAGCAGGCCGATCACGCCGGGCATGAAGAAGATCGGGATGAACACCGCGACCAGCGAGGTCGAGATCGAGATGATGGTGAAGCCGACCTCGCGCGAGCCCTTCAACGCCGCCTCGAACGGGTCCATGCCCTGCTCGACGTGGTGCATGATGTTCTCGAGCATCACGATCGCGTCGTCCACCACCAGGCCCACGGCCAGCGTCAGGCCCAGCAGCGAGATGTTGTCGAGGCTGTAGCCGCCGGCCCACAGCAGCGCCACCGCACCGATCAGCGACACCGGCAGCGACAGCGTCGGGATCACCGTTGCGACCGCTCTCCGCAGGAAGAGAAAGATCACCAGCACCACCAGCACGATGGTGCCGAGCAGCGTGAGGTTCACGTCGTGCAGTGCCTCGCGGATCGAGGTGGAGCGGTCGTTCAGCAGGCTCAGCTGGATCGACTGCGGCAGCTGTGCGGTGAAGCCCGGCAGCGCGGCCTTGACCGCATCCACCACCGCCACGGTGTTGGCGTCGGGCTGGCGCTGCACGGCCAGCGTAATCGACGCCTCGCCGTTGAAGTTGGCCGAGGTCTTGACGCTCTCGTAGCTGTCCTCCACGGTCGCCACGTCGCGCAGCCGCACCGTGTTGCCGTTCTTGCTGCTGACGATCAGGTCGGAGAACTCGGCCGCGTTGCGCAGCTGCCGGTTGGCCTGCACCGTCAGCGTCTGGCGGTCGCCCTCGAGCGTGCCGACCGGCGTGTTGGCATTGGCGGTGGCGAGCGCCGCACTCAGCTCCTCGATCGCGATGTCGCGCGCGGCCAGCGCCTGCGGGTGCACCCTCACCCGCACCGCGAAGCGTCGCTGGCCGAAGATGTTGACCTGCGCCACGCCAGGCAGCGTGGACAGCGCGGGCGAGATCAGGTGCTCGGCGTAGTCGTTCAGGTCCGACAGGTTCAGCGAGGGCGAGGTCATCGCCATCAGCAGCACCGGCGCGTCGGCCGGGTTGACCTTGCGATAGGACGGCGGCGCGGTCATGTCCTGCGGCAACGTGCGTTCGGCACGCAGCAGCGCCGCCTGCACGTCGACCGCCGCCGCGTCGATGTCGCGGCCCTCGTCGAACTCCAGCGTCAGCGAGGTGGTGCCCAGCGTGCTGGTCGAGCTGATCATGCTGAGCGAGGGGATCGTCGAGAACTGCTTCTCCAACTGCAGCGCCACCGAGGTGGCCATGGTCTCGGGGCTGGCACCGGGCAGCGAGGCCGTGACGTTGATCACCGGGGTGTTGTAGCTCGGCAGTGCGGCGATCGGGATCTGCCGGTAGGCGATGACGCCGGCCACCACCATGGCCAGGTTCAGCAGCACCGTCATCACCGGACGGCGGATGAACAGCTCCGACAGGTTCATGGCCGAGGCTCCGACGCGGCGGCCACGCGCCGCGCCGGCCGGCTCGCCGCGGCCGCCTCCGGGGCCTGTTCG
The DNA here is from genome assembly GCF_000576205.1 of Methylibium sp. T29. Lineage (NCBI taxonomy): Bacteria > Pseudomonadati > Pseudomonadota > Betaproteobacteria > Burkholderiales > Sphaerotilaceae > Methylibium > Methylibium sp. T29. The sequence continues at coordinate 3,387 of NZ_AZND01000260.1, forward strand.
ACCACCGCTGCACCGGGCCGCAGGTTCTGCTTGCCGTCGACGATGACGCGCTCGCCTGCCTGCACGCCGCTGACGGCTGCCACGTCGCCGGCCGAGGCGATGACCTCCACCTCGCGGAGCTGTGCCTTGTCGTCCGCGCCGACCACGTAGACCGACTTGGCCTTGGCGCCCTGGATGATTGCGGCCTGCGGCACCAGGATCGCGCCCGGCAGGCTGCCGACCGCGAGCTTCACGTCGGCATAGGCACCGGGCCACAGCTGCTGCTGCGGATTGGCGAACTGCGCCTTGACCTGCACCGTGCCCGAGTTCGCGTCGACGGCGCTGTCGACGAACTGCAGCGTGCCGGTGAGCGGAGCCTGCGCGCCCGGCAGGCGCGCGGTGACGCGGCCGGTGCCCGACTTCAGGCTGTCCAGCAGCGCGCCGATGTGCCGCTGCGGCACCGGAAAGCTCACCGCGATCGGGTCGAGCTGGGTGATCGTCACCAGCGCTGGCGACGCCGGCGTCACATAGCTGCCGGCATAGACCGCGATCGCGCCCACGCGGCCGGCGCTCGGGGCCACGATGCGCGCGTAGCCGAGGTCCACACGCGCCGCCTGGATCGCCGCGCGGTCGGCCACCACCACCGCCTGCTGCGCCTCGACCTGGCTGAGGTTGGTGTCGACGGCGCTCTGCGACACGAAATCCTGGCGCAGCAGATCGCGGCTGCGGGCCAGTTGCCGCTCGGCGTCGGCCAGCGTGGCCAGATCGCGCTGCAACTGCGCCTGGGCCTGGGCCACCCGCACCTCGGCGGCGCGGCTGTCAAGCGTGAACAGCAGTTCGCCGGCACGGACCGTCTGCCCTTCGCGGATGTGCACCCGCTCGATGGCGGCGCTGATCTGCGGATGGATCTCCACGCGGTTCAGCGCGCTGACCGTGCCGGTCGCCCCCAGCTCCAGTGCGAAATCCTCGCGGCGTGCCGGCACCGTGGTCACCGTGACGGCGGCGCCGGCGGCCGCAGCCGCAGCACGCGGGCGCCGG
>NZ_AZND01000261.1:0-4385 GCF_000576205.1 Methylibium sp. T29
GCTTACCGGGAGACTTGGGATCCCAATCGGGCCTTTCCTTCTGTTCGACCAGCGTGACGATCGGGCCACTCATGCGCTCTGCATCGGCCACAGCACGGTCTCGCAAGGCCTGGCCTGACTCCCCTGGTTCACGGATCCAGACTTGGCCGGCGCCGGTGTAGCGCTCGGCCTCTCCGGTGCGCAGCAGGTCGCGGATCACGACGACGACGGAATCGGACATCACACTCGCTTCCAAGCGCTGCAGACGCCTCGCAATGGCGGTGACGTTCATAGGACCGACCGCGGGAGACGCTGGCGGGTCAGGTTGGCGACGTAGACCACGCGGCCAGCATCGCGGGCCGCACCGATGCGCCGGAGCTTGCCCTCGAAGTCGTCATCCGGCCGGATCACGAAGCCGAGCGGCATCTTGTCGAGGTTGGTGTCGCGCTCCACACGACGGAGCCGGTTCTGCATGGATTGCAGGTTCATCAGGTTTTCCTTCCACCCTGTCGGGCTTCAACGGCTGCGAGCCGCTCGTCAATCTCTCGCATCAGCACTGTCTGGCCGATCTGCTGGAGCAGGTAGGCAAGCCTTGCAGCGTCCGAGGGCGTCGGCATGGCTCCGGCCTTCTTCCGAGCGCCTCGGTACAGCCGGGCCATCTCCGCTCGGACAGCCTCGGTCGTGTCCAGCCGACCCACCCGAATACCCCGGGGGGTGGTTTCTTCGGGATCCGCACCACGACTCATGCGGCACCGCCTCCACTACGCACCTGCGCGCGCCGAGCGAGGGCTTGGATGACCGTTACGGACCTTCCAAGGCCTGTCGTCTCAAGGAACGTTCGGTAGTCCCTCGATGCCTTGACGGATGCCGGCAGAGCGTCGAACACGCGGCGACCTTCCTGGTTGGCGAGGGCGAGCTGTTCCTCGTAGGAGGCGCCCCAGATGCCCCGGAGCTGCTGCTCGGCCTTGGCGGTCTCGTGCACGGCCTCCGCGTCGGTGCGGACGTAGAAGGCCGCATCGAGGGCAACCATGTGGGCGGCTTCGGCCAGGTCGGCATCGACGCCGGCAGCGTGCAGGCTCTGCCGAAGGTCAGACTGCTGGGCCGGGTCCATCTCCATCCCGTATTCCTTCGCCCACTCGGTCGACAGTTGGTAGTCGGTCGGCGAGGCCGGCGCGTCGGTAGCGGTCGGCTCCTCGACTTCAGCCCCCTCGGGCTCGACGCCTGCGATCACACGATTGAGCTCGGTGAGCCTCGCCCACTCCTTGCCCTGAGGGTTCATGGCGGCGGCGGTGAAGGCCTTGTCACTCACCAGGGACGCACGTTCGGCCTGCGCGCTTTCGGGGGTCAGCGGTGCTTCCATGTATTCCCTCAGTGGTAGACGAAGAGGTCGGCGAGCGGAGCGTCCGGGTCTTCGTTGATGTAGTCGATCAGGCCATCAACCACGACGCTGATGCCGTCGAGCATCTGGCTGCGGTTCAGAAGCTTGTCGACATCGAAGATCACGCTGCACGCGGTGGAGCACGGACCGACGACGGGGCTGCGCGCCACGGTGCGGGGATCGGTCTCGCGATCACCGGCGAACAGGAAGCAGCCGCTGCCCTCCTGGCGCTCGTTGGTCATGCGCCGGCCTATCGTCAGGCCGTTGAGATTGCGGGTCCAGAACCCTTCCCACGCGAGCCCGGCCGGGTAGTCCAGGAACGGTGCCGAGCGTTCGACGATCCTGGCCTTGATGGCGGTGAGCAGCGTCACCAGCTCAAGCCGGGAATGCAGCTGGTCGGGATTGACGATCACCGCGGCTTCCTTGCCGCCGATGGAGGGCCCGCCCCATACACCGTGGAAGTCGTCTTCACCTAAGGTGACGTTGAGGGCGCGGTCAATCGCGCCGCAGAGTGCCCAGGTACTCATGTGTCTCTCCTTTAAAGACCAATCCGGCTGAGGAAGCCGCCGGAACGCTTGACGCCCAAGAAGGACGCGAGGGATTCGATGGAGGGCTCGCCCGGCATGGGCTTGCCGTTGGGACCGCGGCGCTGCTGGCGTGCGACGGTCTGGCGGAAACGGCCCTCAATGCGGGCGATGACGGCAGGCGCGCCGAGCGTGCTGCCGGCGGGGGTGTTGCCGATCTGCAGGCGGTGGGCTTCCTCGAAAGCGGCCAGGGTCTCGCCGTGCAGCACCGCAGCGCGCTCCATGGCTTCCTCGAACTTCAGAGCAGCCTGCATCGCGTGCTCGTGCGCGGCCTTCGCCTTCGCAGCAGCCTTCTCCTGAGCGTCCCGGGCCTTGCGGTCGGTCGCCGCCTCTTCATGGCGCTGCGCAGCGGCAAGGCTCGCCTCTGTGCGGACGATCTCGGCATCGATGGTCTGGAGCTTCTGCCAGGCAGCCCCGCTGTCGTCGCCGGCCGCGGTCACGTCTTCGAAGTCCCGGGCAGCGACGAAGCGGGCGTCGCGGAGTTCTTCAAGGCGGGTTTGGAATTGGGTGGTGGTGGTCATGGAGTCCTTTCTGTTGGAGGTCGATCAGGTCCGTTGCGGGGATTCCCGTCACGGGGGGCATCGTTCCGCCCGTTCCACCGTTCCACCTCTAGGGGTGGGTTGGAACGTTCCGGGGTGGGAATACGGGTGTCGTTCCACGTGTCGTTCCGCTGGAACGCCAGCATTGACGCGGGTTTGCGGCGTTCCGCGTTCCGCTCGCCGTTCCACTTTTCAAGGGGCACGATCGTTCCACCGATCGTTCCAGTTTCAGTGCAGCTCATCAGCAGCCTTTCGTCCCTCTCGGGTCAGCTCCCAGGCACCGGTGCGGCCCTTCTTGGCGAGGCCCTGCTTGTCAAGCGTGCCGAGCAGTCTGTGCACCCTCGACTTCTGCGGCGAGCCGGGCCCAGTCGTGAAGCCGCTAGCCATAGCGAGGTCGGCGATGCTCGCCCCGGGCTTCCTCTGCATCGCGATCAGCAGCCGGTTTTCGTCGTCCAGGGACTTGGCCTCGATGGCCTCGACGCGCTCGTCGGGGATGTGCCGGGCGGCGACGCTGTAGATCGGGCGGCCTCGCGCATCAACGCGACCTTCGAGCTGGGTCTGGACGAGTTCGAAGCGGATCGGGTCGAATGGGGCGCCACGGATCTTTCCCTGCCAGTGGAGCGTGACGACGCCGGAATCGTCCTTGCTCACGGTCAGGTTGGCATCCACCTCGGCGAGGAACGCGCCGCCACCGCGGGGCGTGAGGTTGTCTTTGCTGGCGTTCTTCACCGGATGGCACAGAACGAACACCGTCGGGTTGCCCGGCAACTGCGTGAGCGACCGCATGCTCGATGCATGCCGACGCATCGAGACGTTGTTGTTCTCGTCGTCCTCGACATAGAAGGCGGCAGACGTGTCCACGAACACCGCCACCAGGTCGATGCCCAGCGCCTTGACCCGCTCGTGGATGTCGTCGACCTCGTAGCTCACGTTGAACGTGCCGGGCATGACGAGGAAGCCCTGTGCTCCACACAACAGCAGATCATCAGCATCAATGCCGTGCTCCTGCAGGGTGGCGGCCAAGTGCATCGCATAGTCGTCCGGGTTTTCGCCCGCCAGAACGAGCACGGATCCGCCTGTGACCTCGCGGCCCGCAAAAGGTCTTGAGGAGTACAGCGACACCTCCAGCAGCGCGCAGAGCGTCGTCTTGCCGCTGCCGGTGGCGCCAGTGACCGACACGACCGTGCCGCGCCCGATTGGCAGGCCGTCGACGATCGGCTCGATGTGCTTGAACTCGTTCAAGAACTGCCTGCCGCTGACGATCGGAGGACGTGGCGGAACAGTCGTGTCGCGCGACTGGGCGATCTCAGCGTGTGATCCCCTATAGCTGGTTGCAGGCTTCGACCAGCTAGCAGGCCGATCGTGCGCCGGTATGACTGTCGGCGGCTCGACCGTGCCGAACACCTGTTCGAGCCCGTCGTCGAGCGCGCTCAAGTCTTCAGCCTCCATCCGCGGGCCAGCAGCTTCTGGCGGACTTCCTCCGCGAGGTAGCTCTTGATCCAGGCCTGGTGCTCAGGCCACGAATCGCCCAGGCACTCCGTCAGGCGCTCGATCTGTTGCCGATACCAAGCCTCGGCCAGCGCGCGCACCTCGGCGGCGGTTTGGGGCTTGTCGGTGACTTTCACGCAGCACCTACCTGCTGCAGGAACGCTTCCACAGCGTCGGCCCCAGTCAGCGCACGGACCATGCCCCAGCGTCCGACCACGAAGTCACCGCCCGGCATGCGGACGAGTTCGAAGCCTGCGAGCGCTGCGCGGGCCTGCAGCGTCGCGTACGTCTTGGCCTGGTCGATCGCCTCCGTCGCCGGGTCTCGGCCCATCGTGCGGAACTGCTCCGAGTACATGGCGGTGAGCTCGATCAGCTCGGCGTTCCCGTTCATGCGACCTCCGTGGAGTGTGCGCGCCG
>NZ_AZND01000262.1:0-4367 GCF_000576205.1 Methylibium sp. T29
CGCGGCGTGGTGGCAGGGCACGCCGGCTGCCGCCGCCACGCTCGATTCGCTGCGCGGCAGGCCCGTGCTCGCCTGCGCCGGCATCGCCCAGCCTCAGCGCTTCTTCGAACAGCTGCGCCACGCCGGCCTGGACGTGCAGGAGCAGGCCCTGCCCGACCACGCGGCGTTCGACGCCCTGCCCTGGCCGGCCGCGACCGCCGACGTGATCGTGACCGAGAAGGACGCCGCCAAGCTCCCGGTCGACCGCGTCCGACGCGAGCGGCCCGGCACGCGGGTCTGGGTCGCGCCGCTAGACTTCTCGCCCGAGCCGGCATTCTTCGCCGCACTCGACACCGCACTGGCCCCACTGTCACCGCGCCGCGAAGGATGAGCATGGACACCCGATTGATGGACCTGCTGGTGTGCCCGATCTGCAAGGGCCCGCTGACGCACGATCACGCCAGCCACGAGCTGCATTGCGCGGCCGACCGGCTGGCGTTCCCGATCCGCGACGGCATTCCGGTGATGCTCGAATCGGAGGCGCGCGCACTGGACGAGTCGCCCTCGCAGGCCGCGCCCCTGTCGGAATGAGCTTCACGGTCCTGATCCCGGCGCGGCTCGGTTCGAGCCGGCTGCCGGACAAGCCCCTGGCCGACATCGCCGGCCTGCCGATGGTGGTGCACGTGGCGCGGCGCGCCCTGGCCAGCGGCGCGGCGGCGGTGGTGGTGGCGGCCGACGACACGCGCACGGTCGAGGCCTGTGCGCGCCATGGCGTGCGGGCGCTGCTGACGCGCCGCGACCATGCAACCGGCAGCGACCGCCTCGCCGAGGCGTGCGACCTGCTCGCACTGCCGGACAGCGAAATCGTCGTCAACGTGCAGGGCGACGAGCCGCTGATCGATCCGGCGCTGATCGACGCCTGCGCACGCCTGCTGGCCGAGCGCCCCGAATGCGTGATGGGCACGGCCGCCCACGCGATCGACACCGTGGCGGAGTTCGAGAACCCGAACGTCGTGAAGGTGGTGTGCGACGCGCTGGGCCGGGCATTGAGCTTTTCGCGGGCGCCGATGCCTGGTGGCGCGATGGCTACGCCGCTGGGCTGCGCCAGGCAACAGCGCTGAGCGATCCGCCGCCGCTGCGGCACATCGGTCTGTATGCCTACCGGGCCGGCTTCCTGCGCCGCTACCCGACGCTGGCGCCGAGCCCGATCGAGACGATCGAATCGCTCGAACAGCTGCGCGTGCTCTGGCACGGCGAGCGCATCGCGGTGCACGTGAGTCCGCTGCGTCCCGGCCCGGGCGTCGACACGCCCGACGACCTGGCACGCGTGCGCGCCCTGCTCCACGATACGGGGCAAGAACCGCCGCGCGAGTCAGGTTGACGAAAGGCTGCGTGGTATTCTCATTTTGACCCTGCAGGCAACGCTCCTTCACGGTCGAGCAGCTGCGAGACAAGCCGCGTGCCGCCTCCGGGTGCCACGGCGTGCGAACCGACAAGAAACCACGAGGACCCGCGATGAAACTGATCCTGTTGGGCGCACCCGGCGCTGGCAAGGGCACCCAAGCCACCTTCATCTGCCAGAAGTTCGGAATCCCGCAGATCTCGACCGGCGACATGCTGCGCGCCGCCGTCAAGGCTGGGACCCCGCTGGGGCTGGAGGCCAAGAAGGTGATGGACAGCGGCGGCCTCGTCAGCGACGACATCATCATCGGCCTCGTCAAGGAACGCATCACGCAGCCGGACTGCGCCAACGGCTTCCTGTTCGACGGCTTCCCGCGCACGATCCCGCAGGCTGACGCGATGAAGGCCGCGGGCGTGAAGCTCGACCTCGTGCTGGAGATCGACGTGCCCGACGAGGCCATCATCGAACGCATGAGCGGTCGCCGCGTGCACGTGGCCTCGGGCCGCACCTACCACGTCAAGTTCAACCCGCCCAAGGTGGCCGGCGTCGACGACGTGACAGGCGAACCGCTGATCCAGCGCGACGACGACAAGGAAGCCACCGTGCTCAAGCGTCTGCAGGTCTACCAGAGCCAGACCCGGCCGCTGGTCGACTACTACGCCGCCTGGGCCGCGACCGGCGATGCGGCAGCCCCGAAGTACCGCAAGATCGCCGGCACCGGCAGCGTCGACGAGATCACGACGCGGGCTCTGGCGGCCCTGGCCTGAGGCCGGTCGACGGGCGGCTCGCGGCCTCTTCCTCCTTCCTCTTTTCCTTTTTGTACCGGGGCCGCAGCAGCGGCCCTTTTTCTTTCCTCCCTCCACCCATTCACCACCGGAGCTCCGCATGGATATCGCAGGCAAGGTCTATATCGTCACCGGCGGCGCCTCGGGCCTGGGCGAAGGCACCGCGCGCATGCTGGCCCGCGAAGGCGGCATCGTCGTGGTGGCCGACTTGCAGGCCGAGGCCGGTGAGGCGGTGGCGCGAGACATCGGCGGCGCCTTCGTCAAGTGCGACGTCGCCAACGAGGCCGACGGCCAGGCGGTGGTGGCGAAGGCGGTCTCGCTGGGCAAGCTGATGGGCTGGTGAACTGCGCCGGCATCGCGCCCGCCGTCAAGACGGTGGGCAAGGACGGCGCCCACCCGCTGGCCGTGTTCAGCAAGGTGGTCACGGTCAACCTGGTCGGCACGTTCAACATGATCCGGCTCGCCGCCGAGGCGATGAGCCGCAACGCCCCCGAAGCCACCGGCGAGCGCGGCGTCCTCATCTCGACGGCCTCGGTGGCGGCCTACGACGGCCAGATCGGCCAGGCGGCATATGCCGCCAGCAAGGGTGGCGTGGTCGGGATGACGCTGCCGATCGCGCGCGACCTGGCCCGCAGCGGCATCCGCAACATGACGATCGCCCCGGGCATCTTCGGCACGCCGATGCTGTTCGCGATGCCGCAGGAGGTGCAGGACGCACTGGCCGCCGGTGTGCCCTTCCCCTCGCGTCTGGGCACGCCCGCAGACTACGCCAAGTTGGTGCAGCAGATCCTCACCAACGAGATGCTCAACGGCGAGGTCATCCGCCTGGACGGGGCGATCCGGCTGGCGCCGAAATGAAAGTGGGCGCGCCCGGGCGCGAACCGCCCGCTGGCCCGACCAGGCCCTAGACTTCGCGCGTGATCCCCCAGGCTTTCATCGACGAACTGCTCGCCCGCGCCGACATCGTCGAGGTCATCGGTCCGCACGTCGAGCTCAAGCGCGCCGGCAAGGACTTCAAGGGCCTGTGCCCCTTCCACGGCGAGAAGACGCCGAGCTTCTACGTGATCCCGGCCAAGCAGTTCTATCACTGCTTCGGCTGCGGTGCCCAGGGCCATGCGCTGCGCTTTCTGACCGAGCATGTCGGGCTCGACTTCCCCGAGGCGGTGCGCGACCTCGCGCAGCGCCTGGGCATGACCGTGCCTCAGGAAGACAGCTCGCCCGAGGAGCGCGAGCGCGCCAGGGCAGCGAAGGAGCGCCAGGCCACGCTGAGCGAGGTGCTGGCGAAGGCCGGCGAGCACTGGCGCAAGCAGCTCAGGGGCAGCCCGCGCGCGGTGAACTATCTCAAGGGCCGCGGACTGACCGGCGAGATCGCGGCACGCTTCGGCATGGGCTACGCGCCCGAAGGCTGGCGAGGCCTCGCCAGCGTGTTCCCGCGCTACGACGACCCGTTGCTCGCCGAATCGGGTCTGGTAATCGTGCAGGGCGACGAAGGGCCGGAGCAGAAGCGCTACGACCGCTTCCGCGACCGCATCATGTTCCCGATCCGCTCGGTGCAGGGCGAAGTGATCGGCTTCGGCGGTCGCGTGCTCGACGCCGGCGAGCCGAAGTACCTCAACTCTCCGGAGACCCCGGTGTTCGTCAAGGGTCGCGAACTCTACGGCCTGCACGAGGCCCGCCAGGCGCTGCGCGAGCGCGGCTATGCGCTGGTGGTCGAGGGCTACATGGACGTGGTGGCCCTCGCCCAGCTCGGATTTCCGAACGCCGTGGCAACGCTTGGCACCGCCTGCACCGCCGAGCATGTGCACAAACTGCTGCGATTCACCGACCGCATCGTCTTCAGCTTCGACGGCGATGCGGCCGGCCGCCGTGCCGCCGGCCGCGCTCTGGAGGCGGCGCTGCCGCACGCCAGCGACACGCGCAGCATGAAGTTCCTGTTCCTGCCGGCAGAGCACGACCCTGATTCGTTCGTGCGTGCGCACGGCACCGCCGCCTTCGAAGCCTGCGTCGAGCAGGCGGTGCCGCTGTCGCGCCAGCTGCTCGAGGTGGCCCGCGAGGGCTGCGATCTCGACAGCGCCGAAGGGCGCGCGCGCATGCTTGCCAACGCCAAGCCGCTGTGGTCGGCGCTGCCGGATGGCGCGCTGCGGCGCCAGCTGCTGGGCGAGCTGGCGCGGGCTGGCGCCCTCGAATCCGCGGAGCTGCAG
>NZ_AZND01000263.1:0-4352 GCF_000576205.1 Methylibium sp. T29
GCCGCGCGGGCACCGCGCAGCGCCAGCCGGCCGGCCTGGCCGTGGCTGGCTTCGTTCAGTGCCTGCTCGAAGGCGCCGTCGTCCAGCGCCAGCAGTTCGGCGGCACGCGCGTCCGGCAGCGACCAGACCAGACCGTAGCCGCCCGCCTCGCCCGGCAGGTCGAAGGGCAGCAGCGCCAGCACGTCGGGCGCGCGGAACCATTGCCGCGCGATGCCCTGGTGCGGCTTGTCGCTGGCCAGCCGCGCGGCGATCGCGCGCTGGCCATAGTCGTGGCGTTCGACCTCGATGCCGAGCGCCTCGCGCTCGCGCGAATCCTTGCCCTCGCACAGCGCGACCAGCGCGGCCGGCGGGGCCTCGTCGAGCAACGCGACGTGCGGCGAGAAGCGCAGTGCGGTCGCCAGTTCGCGCTCCAGCGCGGCGGCATCGACGATCCATGCCAGCTCGCCGACGCACTGCTGCCACGCGCTGAAGGCCAGCGTGCCGCCGGCGTCGCCGGCGACCTGCATGTCGAGCACGCGGGTCGCGGCCGACGGCGTGGCCGCGCGCAGCGCCTCCCAGACCCGCAACTGCTGCAGCAAAGCCACCGATCGGGCGCCGAGCGCGTAGGTGCGCACATCGGGGCCCTCGGGCGCCGGGGCGCCGGACAATGCGACGCGCAGCCCGAGACGGGCGAGCGACAAGGCCAGCGCCTGCCCCACCGCGCCGCGGCCCCGCACGCTCACGTCGAAATGCTTCATTGCGATTCACATTGTAGGGAGCCCCTCGTCGGGACAGGGCCGGCGGCACAATGCCCCGACCGCCACTGCACAGGGCCCCCGCCCTGGCCTGCGTCATGCCCGTCTGGCTCCGTCGTTCGCTGATCGCCCTGGCCGTGCTGCTGGGCCTGGCCGTGGCCGCCGCGGCCTACCTCGTCGCGAGTTTCGACCCCAATCGCTACAAGGGCTTGCTGATCGACTGGATGCGCGAGCACCGGGCCCGCACGCTGGCGATCGACGGACCGATCGGACTGTCGGTCTTTCCCCGCCTCGAGGTGACGCTGCGCGACGTGAAGCTCAGCGAGCACCGGCGCCCCGACGAGTTCGCGGCGCTGCAGGAGGCCACGCTCGCGGTGCAGGTGATGCCGCTGCTGAAGCAGCGGCTGGCGGTCGACCGCGTGTCAGCGCGCGGTGTGCGCGTGCACTACCGCCGCGACGCCGAGGGCCGCCGCAACATCGACGACCTGCTGAGCCCCGCCACCGACGCGAAGGACGCCCCGGCCGCCGACGTCTCCTCCCAGGCGCTGGCATTCGACATCAGCGCGATCGAGTTCAAGGACCTGCAGGCGACGGTGAAGGACGTACCGCTGGGTCTCGACGGCCGCTTCGTCGTCAAGGAGCTCCGTACCGGCCGCCTGGCCGACGGCGCCGAGTCACCGATCCGCTTCGTCGGCCAGGCCGCGCTCACGCAACCGAAGCTGAACGCCGACGTCGAGCTCACGGGCCAGCTGAAGCTGAGCCTGCCGGCCGGCGCGCCCGCCAGCGTGGCGTTGCGCGACCTCGCGCTGTCGCTGCGCGGCGACGGCTTCGACGTGAAGCAGCTCGACGCCCGCCTCGCCGGCATGCTGGCCTACGACGGACCGAGCGGTGCGCTGCAGGCCGACAAGCTCCGGCTCACGCTGTCGGGCGAACGCCTGGGGGTGGCGCTGAAGGACAGCACGGTGGCGCTCGACGCGCTGCGCCTGGATCCGCCGAAACGCGCGCTGCGGCTCGACGCGCTCGACGTCAAGCTGGCCGGCCGCCGCGGCGAGGACAGCGTGGCCGCCCAGCTCGCCTGGCCGAAACTCGAGGTCACGGGCGACGCGCTCAAGGGCAGCGCATTGAAGGGCAGCGCCTCGCTCCAGGGCGGGCCGGCGGTCGGCACGGTGCAGATGGACTTCGAATCGCAGGCGCCGAGCGGCAGCTTCGAACGCATCCGCGTTCCGGGGCTGCGGCTTGCCGTCAAGGGCAGCGGCGCCGGCCGCAGTGTGAACGGCGAGGTGCGCAGCGACCTCACGCTGGCGCCGCAGCCGCTGGCCGCCGCGCTCGATGCGCTGCAGTTGAAGCTCAACTTCACCGACCCGGCACTGCCGCCGGTGAACCTGGCGTTGCAGGGCCAGGCGCAGGCCGGCACGCAGGACGCGAGCTGGCGCCTCGACGGCGCGATCAACGACCAGAAGTTCACCGCCGGCGGCCGCGCCGACCTGTCGAAACCGGTGCCCTACGTCGATGCCCAGGCCCGCTTCGCAGCGCTGGACCTGACCCGCTTCGTCGCGCCGTCGACCGGCCCGAAGGCCCCGCAGGCCGGCGCCAGGCCCGGCGCGGACTCCCCGGTCGATCTGGGCGGGCTGAAGGCACTCGACGGCCGCTTCAGCTTCCGCGCCGGCACGCTGGTCTACCCGCCCTACCGCATTGCCGATGCGGCGCTGGAGCCACGCTGGCTGGCGGCGTGCTGCGCGTCAGCGACCTGAGCGGGCGCGCCTGGGGCGGGCGCTTCGCGGCCCAGGCCTCCGCGCAGGCGGCCGCTGACCCGGCGGCACAGCGCATCGGCCTGAAGCTCGACGCGACCGACGTCGACATCGCCGCGCTGCTGACCGACGTGGCGCAGTTCAGGAAGCTCGAGGGCAAGGGGCGCGTGACGGCCGACGTCACGACGCAGGGCGCCAGCGTGCAGCGCCTCAAGCAGGCGCTCGACGGCAAGGCCGCGTTCCAGCTGCGCGACGGCGCGGTGCGCGGGATCAACCTCGCGAAGACGCTGCGGCAGTGGCGTTCGGCGGTCACGCTGAACAAGGACGCCGTGCAGGCCTCGAGTGCCGAGGAGAAGACCGACTTCTCGGAGATCTCCGCCAGCTTCGACATCGCCGACGGCGTGGCGCGCAGCAAGGACCTGTCTGGCAAGAGTCCGTTCCTGCGCGTGGGCGGCGAAGGGCTGGTGGACATCGGCCGCGGCCGCGTCGACTATCTCGCCAAGGCGACCGTCACCGGCACCGCCGAGGGCCAGGGCGGCGCCGATCTCGCGTTGCTGAAGGGCGTGACTGTGCCCGTGCAGCTGGTCGGGCCTTTCGAGGCGGTCGACTACAAGGTGCAATGGTCGGCGGTGAGCGCCGACCTGTTGAGCGGCGCGGCCCGCGGCGCACTGGGCGACCGGGCCAAGGACGCACTGGGCGGCCTGCTGGGCGGCAGCGCCACGCCGGCGGCCGCAGCCAGCGGCGCCTCGGCGCCCTCGGTGAAGGAACAGGCCAGGGACAAGGCGAAGGAGAAGGCGAAGGACGAGCTGAAGAAGCTGTTCGGGCGCTGATGCGATGAGCGATATCGACGTGACGATTGCCGGCCTGCACGTGCACCCGGTCAAGTCCTGCGCCGGCGTGAGCCTGCCGGAAGTGCTGCTGATCGAGACCGGCTTCGAGTTCGATCGCGCCTGGATGGTGGTCGACACCGACGGCGAGTTCCTCAGCCAGCGCGAGCTGCCGCGCATGGCCCTGGTGGCCACCGAGCTGCGCCACAGCGAGCTGGTGCTGCGCGCGCCGGGCATGCTGGCGCTGCACCTCGCGCTCGACACGGTGGAGACGCCGACCCGCGTGCGCGTGTGGGACGACGAGGTGGCGGCCTACGACATGGGCGACCTGGCCGCGCAGTGGTTCAGCGACTTCCTGCGCCAGCCGCTGCGGCTGGTGCGCTTCGACCCCGAGCAGAAGCGCCCGTCGAACCGCGCCTGGACCGGCACGATCGAGGCCGAGACCGCCTTCAGCGACGGCTATCCGATCCTGGTGATCTCCGAGGCCTCGCTCGCCGGCCTGAACGAGCGGCTGGCGGCGAAGGACCTGCCGGCGGTAACGATGCAGCGCTTCCGGCCCAACCTGGTGCTGGCGGGTCTGGACGCACACGGCGAGGACCACCTCGACGAGATCGCCTTCGACACGCCAGAGGGTCCGGTGCGCTTGAAGCTGGTGAAGCCCTGCCCGCGCTGCCCGATCCCGAACGTCGACCCGGCCACCGGCGTGGCGGGCCACGAGCCGGGCGACACGCTGGCCGGCTACCGCGCCGACGAGCGCGTGGGCGGCGCGATCAGTTTCGGCATGAACGCGGTGATCGTCGAAGGCCTGGAGTGCGTACTGCGCGTCGGGCAGATCGGCGGCGCGAGCATCCGGTTCTGAGCGCGGCTCAGGCCGGCCGCCGCGCCGGCAGCGGGATGCGATCAGTCTCGCCCGGCACGCGGCCCATGCGGTCGGCTTCCCAGTCGTCGGCGGCCTGGGCGATGCGCTCCTTGCGCGAGGACACGAAGTTCCACCAGATGTGCCGCGGCCCGAGCGGCGCGCCGCCGATCAGCGCCACCCGCGC
>NZ_AZND01000264.1:0-4325 GCF_000576205.1 Methylibium sp. T29
AGTGCAGCCAGCGCCGCGGCGACGGCGGCGCGGAAGTCCTCCGGCAACGCGGCGGCCCGCTCGCTGATGCTGAGGTTGCGCGCCAGGTCGGCCAGCCGGCTGCGGTAGCGGCGCAGGCTCGCCAGGCGCATCTGCCACAGCGTGTGGCGCGTGACCGTGCTGGTCACGAAGGGGTTGCCGTCGCGGTCGCCGCCGATCCACGAGCCGAAGCCGAACACCACCGGCAGCTCCAGCGTCTCGCCGGGGAACTGCTTCGCGAACGCGGCCTCGATGCGGCCGTAGAGCTGCGGCACGACGTCGAACAGGTTCTCGTCGAAGAAGTACAGGCCCCAGGCCACCTCCTGGTCCACCGTGGGCTTGTCGAGCTTCAGCTCGCCGGTGAGCCACAGCAGCTCGACCTCGTCGCTGATCGCGCGGGTGAGGTCCTCGCGCTCGCGGTCGGTCCAGCGCGGCGACTCCAGGTCGAACAGGCGCAGGTAGATGCGGCGGTGGCGTTCGAGCACCGTCACGCGCTTGGCCTCGGTCGGGTGCGCGGTGATGACCGGGCGGATGCGCAGGCTGCACAGCGCCTCGCGGATCTGCTTCGCATCGAGACCGGCCTCGACGGCGGTGTGGAACACGTGCGCGAAGGTGCCGCGCACCTGCGCATGGCCACGCTGGCGCTCGACCTCGCGGCGGCGCCGCATGTCGCGGTTCTGCTCGGCGATGGCGAGCAGCTGGAACCAGATCGCCTGCGCCTGGATCGTGCGGGCCAGCAGGCGGGTGGACATGCGCTCCTGCGGCGCCTCGCCGCGCAGCACGCGCGCGACCTCGGGCTCGTAGCGTTCGATGACGCCGATCAGCGCCGCACGCAGCAGCTCCGAGCGGGCCAGCGCGTCGGCGCGTTCGGCGCCGGCGGCCGACTCGTCGGGGTCCGCGAGGTCGGGGCGGGAACGTTCGCCCATCACTGCACGCGCGTCAACGCCTGCGCGACGGTCCTGCCCAGCTCGGCCGCGCTCGGCGACACCAGCAGGCCGTAGGAGCGCATGATCTCGGCCTTCTCGGCCGCCGTGTCGCCCACCGCGGAGATGATGGCGCCGGCATGGCCCATGCGGCGGCCCTTCGGCGCGGTGAGGCCGGCCACGTAGCCGACCACCGGCTTGCTCATGTGGGCCTGGACCCAGGCCGAGGCCTCGGCCTCCTGCGGGCCGCCGATCTCGCCAATCATGATCACGGCCTTGGTCTCCGGGTCCTGCTCGAAGCGCTCGAGGTGGTCGAGGAAGGAGCTGCCGTTGATCGGGTCGCCGCCGATGCCCACGCTGGTGGTCACGCCGATGCCCAGCGCCTTCATCTGCGCGGCGGCCTCGTAGCCCAGCGTGCCCGAGCGCGACACGATGCCGACGTTGCCACGCTGGTAGATGTTGCCCGGCATGATGCCCAGCATGGCCTTGCCGGCGCTGATGATGCCGGCGCAGTTGGGGCCGACGATGGTGGTGCGCTGCTCCTTCGCGTAGCGGCGGAGGTAGCGCTTCACGCGCATCATGTCCTGCGCCGGGATGCCGTCGGTGATGATGCACACCAGCTTCAGGCCGGCGTCGGCCGCTTCCATCAGGGCGTCGGCGGCAAACGGCGGCGGCACGAACAGCAGGCTGGCCTCGGCGCCGGTGTCTCGGACCGCTTCCTTGACGGTGTTGAACACCGGGCGTTCCAGGTGGCGCTGGCCGCCCTTGCCGGGCGTCACGCCGCCGACCACGTTGGTGCCGTAGGCGATCATCTCCTTCGCGTGGAAGGTCGCCTTGTCGCCGGTGAAGCCCTGCACGATGACGGGGGTCTTCTCGTCGATCAGGATGCTCATGGGTGTCTCGCTTTCTCGTCGGTGAGGGTCGTCGTCGTCAGGCTCAGGCGGGCACGTGCTCGCGCGCGGCCTGCACGGCCTTCTGCGCGGCCTCGGCCAGCGAGTCGGCGGTGATGATGGGCAAGCCGCACTCGCGCACGATCTTCTGGCCCTCCTCCACGTTGGTGCCGGCCAGCCGCACGATCAGCGGCACGCGCAGGCCCTTGGCGGCCTGCACCACGCCCTGCGCCACCCAGTCGCAGCGGTTGATGCCGGCGAAGATGTTGACCAGGATCGCCTTGACGTTGCGGTCCGACAGCACGAGGTTGAAGGCCTGACCGACGCGCTCGGGCGAGGCGCCGCCACCGACGTCGAGGAAGTTCGCGGGCTCGCCGCCGGCGTACTTGATCATGTCCATCGTCGCCATGGCGAGGCCGGCGCCGTTGATGATGCAGCCGATGTCGCCTTCGAGGCCCACGTAGTTCAGGCCATGCTGGTTGGCGGTGGCCTCGCGCGGGTCCTCCTCGGCCACGTCGCGCATCTCGGCGATCTGGCGGCGGCGGAACAGCGCGTTGTCGTCGAAGCTCATCTTGCGTCGAGCGCCAGCACGCGCTGGTCCTTGGTGACCACCAGCGGGTTGATCTCGACCATCGTCGCGTCGAGGTCGCGGAAGGCGCGGTAGCAGCCCATGATGGCCGTGACCGCCTGGCTCACCTGCTTGATGTTGAGGCCCAGGCCGAAGGCGATCTCGCGCGCCTGGAAGGGCTGCAGGCCCACCGCCGGCTCGACCTCGATCTGCAGGATCGACTCGGGCTTGTCGTGCGCGATCTCCTCGATCTCCATGCCGCCGTTGGCCGAGGCGATGACGCGGATGCGCTCGATCTTGCGGTCCAGCACGAAGCCCAGGTAGAGCTCGCGCTCGAAGGGTTCGGCCTGCTCGACGTAGAGGCGGTTGACCACCTTGCCGGCCGGGCCGGTCTGGTTGGTCACCAGCGTGGCGCCGAGCATCGCCTTCGCGGCGGCGGCCACTTCCTGGTAGGTGCGGCACAGCTTCACGCCGCCGGCCTTGCCGCGGCCGCCGGAGTGGATCTGCGCCTTCACGGCCCAGTGCCAGCCGCCGAGTTCGGTGGCGGCGTAGACGGCCTGGTCGGCGCTGTAGGCCACGCTGCCGCGCGGCACCGGCACGCCGAAGCCGGCGAGCAGTTCCTTGGCCTGGTACTCATGAATGTCCATCGTGGTCTCCTGTGGGTTCTGTGGAATTCGGCGGGCGGCGAGCAGCCCGGCTCAGCCGAGCTTGGCCTTGACCGTGTCGTGCACGCGCTCGGAGAGCGGCCCGCATTCGGCGAGCAGGCCCTGCAGCTCGGTCAGCGCGCGGTCGGCCCAGGCGCGGTCCTTGATCTGCGGCGCGTTGATGTGCACGTTGAGCGCGGCGCTGCGCAGCGCGGCCCAGGCCGCGACCACGCCGACACCGACGTCGCTGATGACATTGAGGTTGCCGTGCGCGACAGCGCGTTCGGTCAGGCGCACTGCCTCGGCGCAGGCGCGGGCACAGGCCAACGGTGCCTCGGTGGCCAGCTTCAGGCCGGCCTGGATGGCCGCGCTGCGCGCGGCCTTCTCGTCGTCGCTCGTCTTCGGCAGCTTGTAGGCGGCCATCAGCGTGTCGAAGGCCGCCACGTCCTCGGCCACCATGTCGGCCAAGCGCACGCGCAGTGCCTCCGACTCGGCCAGCAGCTGGCGCATCTCGGTCTCGACGGCCTCGTAGCCCTTCTTGCCGATGGTGAGGTTGGCCACCATCGACACCAGCGCGGCGCCCATCGCGCCCATGATCGCGGCGGCGCTGCCGCCGCCCGGCGTGGCGTTGCCGCTGGCCAGTGCGTCGAGAAACTTGCTTGTCGTCAGATCGTCAATCACGTTCATGTCTCCTTCACACACCCCGTCCGCATCTCACGACCCCCCGAGTGGCCGCCGCGGGTCCGGCTTGGCCGGCCCGCCAGCGGCGCCCCCTCGGGGGGAGCGGCGCAGCCGCAACGGGGGGGTCGTCATCTACCCCACCATGGTTTTCGCGATGGCGTAGATCTCTTCGCCGTCGAGCACGAGATCCTGCTGTTCGAACATGCGGGCGATGCAGGCGCGGTGCAGCGCGATCTTCAGCGCGCCGAAACCGATGGCGCCGAACACCGTCTTGCCGTGACGCTGCGCACCCTTGTCCATCATGTCGATGCCCTCGATGCCCAGCGTGGGCGTGGCGTTGGCGTCCGACAGCAGCTCGAGCTGCGGGTGGTCCTTCCAGGCCGCCTCGTCGAGCAGCGCGACACCGGCCGCGCCGGTGGCGAACACCAGGTTCGCGCCTTCGATGGCGCGGGCGCGGGCCGCGTTGTCGTCCGCCTCGATCGCGTCGACCTCGATCTTGAAGCGCTCGGCGATGGCCCGTGCGGCCGCCTGCGCGCGCTCCAGCGTGCGGCTGGTGATCGCCACGCGCGCGCCCTCCTTCGCCAGCATCACCGCGGCGCGC
>NZ_AZND01000265.1:0-4275 GCF_000576205.1 Methylibium sp. T29
CCGCCAGCGGCGCGCGCGCGGCCGCCCGGCTGATGCGTGCGCAGGCCGCCGCCACGTGCCGGATCACGTCGGCCAGCGCCGGAGGGTGCGCCGAGAGCCATTGCTCGAGCTCGATGGGGTCCATGGGGGGCTCCTGTGCAGTGTGGTGTTCTTGTGGGTCAGCCGCGCTGGAACAGCCGGCTGCCGTGGATGTCGTCGGCGCTGAGCGTCGTCAGGTCGTCGCGGCTCAGCGCCCGGTGGCGGTCCGCGAACAGCCGGCTGGCCTGGCGCAGGCGCGCGCGGTCCAGCGCGTTGCGCACGCTGCGTGCGTTGGCGAAGTGCGGCTGCGCGATGCGCAGGTTCAGGTAGTCGCCGAAGGCCGCGCGGGCGTCGGCGCCGGGAGCCGTGTCGAAGCGGTAGTTCTGCTGCTGCAGCATCAGGTCGGCGATGCTCAGCAGCTCCGTCTGGTTGTAGTCCGGGAAGTCGAGGTGGTGCGCGACGCGCGAACTCATGCCCGGGTTGGACTTGAAGAAGGTGTCCATCCGGTCCTTGTAGCCGGCCAGGATCACCACCAGGTCGTCGCGCTGGTTCTCCATCACCTGCAGCAGGATCTCGATCGCCTCCTGGCCGTAGTCGCGCTCGTTCTCGGGGCGGTACAGGTAGTAGGCCTCGTCGATGAACAGCACGCCGCCCATCGCCTTCTTCAGCACTTCCTTGGTCTTGGGCGCGGTGTGGCCGATGTATTGCCCCACCAGGTCGTCGCGCGTCACCGCCACCAGATGGCCTTTGCGCACATAGCCCAGGCGGTGCAGGATCTCGGCCATGCGCATCGCCACCGTCGTCTTGCCGGTGCCGGGGTTGCCGGTGAAGCTCATGTGCAGCGACGGCGACTGCGCCGCAAGGCCCAGGTTGAGCCGGAGCTTGTCGATCACCAGCAGTGCGGCGATGTCGCGGATGCGCTGCTTCACCGGTGCCAGGCCGATGAGGTCGCGGTCCAGCTCGTCGAGCACCGCCTCCACCTGGCTGTCGGCCAGCACCTCGGCCACCGTCGTCGCGCCGGACGCCGATGCCGCGGCGACCGAGGCCGGCGGCACGGCCTCGGAGGCTCCGGGGATGGCGTACAGCGGCTGGTTCATGGCGGACTCGTCAGCGTGCTTCAGCGCTCGCCGTAGCGTTCGCCTTCGGGCTGCTCGGCGGCGTAGCCGCGCACCTGGTAGCGCATCGTGCGGCCGTTGCTTTCCTGGCGATCGAGCATGAAGCCCGGCTCCTTCGAAGGACGGTTTACGATGAAGCTCATCGCGATCGACTCGATGCCGCGTGTCGAGTCGAAGGCCATCAGGCGGATGTAGTGGTTCGGGAAGGTCTTGCGACAGTGGTTGAGTTCCATCAGCACGCCGGCGGCGTCGTGCAGGTCGAACATCGGGTTGCCGTACATCTCCCAGTAGGTGTTGCGCGGGTGCGGATCGTCGGTGTACTCCACGCTCCACGCATAGCCCTTGCCGAGGCCGTACTCGATCTGCAGCGTGATCTCGGCGTCGCTCAGGTCGGGCAGGAAGCTGAACTGGCCCTGGGTCAGGCGGCCGGTGGGGTTGGTCATCATGGTCGGGTACTCCCTGTCAGGCCACGCCCGGCGTGACGGCGTAGTCGCTGGTGTCGGTCGGGGTGTAGTCGAAGCTGATCTCGCCCCAGGTGTCGAGCGCCTGCTTCAGCGGCGCGCAGAACTGCGCGGCCTTGCGCAGGATCTCCGGGCCCTCGTTCTTGATGTCGCGGCCTTCGTTGCGCGCCTTCACCATGCATTCCAGTGCCACGCGGTTGGCCACCGCCCCGGCCTGGATGCCCTGCGGGTGGCCGATCGTGCCACCGCCGAACTGCAGCACCACGTCGTCGCCGAACAGGTCGATCAGCTGGTGCATCTGGCCGGCGTGGATGCCGCCGCTCGCCACCGGCATCACCTTCTTCAGGTCGGCCCAGTCCTGGTCGAAGAACAGGCCGCGCGGCAGGTCCTGCTTCGTGACGCTGTCGCGGCACACGTTGTAGTAGCCCTGCACCGTCATCGGGTCGCCCTCGAGCTTGCCGACCGCGGTGCCGGTGTGGATGTGGTCCACGCCGGCCAGCCGCATCCACTTGGCGATCACGCGGAAGCTCACGCCGTGGTTCTTCTGGCGCGTATAGGTGCCGTGGCCGGCGCGGTGCAGGTGCAGGATCACGTCGTTCCGGCGCGCCCAGTTGCTCATGCTCTGGATCGCCGTGTAGCCGATCACCAGGTCGATCATCACGATCACGCTGCCCAGTTCCTTGGCGAACTCGGCGCGCTCGTACATGTCCTCCATGGTCGCGGCCGTCACGTTCAGGTAGCTGCCCTTGATCTCGCCGGTGGCCGCGCTGGCCTTGTTCACCGCGTCCATCACGTAGAGGTAGCGGTCGCGCCAGTGCATGAAAGGCTGCGAGTTGATGTTCTCGTCGTCCTTCATGAAATCGAGGCCGCCCTTCAGGCCCTCGTAGACCACGCGGCCGTAGTTGCGACCCGACAGGCCCAGCTTGGGCTTGGTCGTGGCGCCCAGCAGCGGGCGGCCGAACTTGTCGAGCCGCTCGCGCTCCACCACCAGACCGGTCGGCGGGCCCTTGAAGGTCTTCACGTAGGCGACCGGGATGCGGATGTCCTCGAGCCGCGCCGCCTTCAGCGGCTTGAACGAGAACACGTTGCCGATCAGGCTTGCCGTCATGTTGGCGATCGAGCCTTCCTCGAACAGGATGATGTCGTAGGCCACCCAGGCGAAGAACTGCCCCGGGATGCCCGGCACCGGCTCCACCTTGTAGGCCTTGGCGCGGTAGCTGTCGCAGGCCGTCAGGCGGTCGGTCCACACCACGGTCCAGGTCGCGGTGCTGGACTCGCCGGCCACCGCAGCCGCGGCCTCCACCGGGTCCACGCCGTCCTGCGGCGTGATGCGGAAGAGGCAGATCGTGTCGGTGTCCTTCGGCACGTAGTCGGGCATCCAGTAGCCCATCTGCCGGTACTTCAGGACGCCCGCGCTGTAGCGCTTCTTGACGTCGGTGATCGCTGCGTCTTCCATCGGCTTGTTCAAGACGGCCTCCTTGCTGGTCCGGTTCGATTGACACGGCCTGGGGCACAAGATAGGTTCGTATTGGACTAAGAGGAATTCATATCTTCTTGGCTTCGGCTTCACATTTGCCTTAATGAAGAACGTCACCTTCCGCCAGCTTCGGGTTTTCACCGAGGTGGCACGCCACCTCAGCTTCGCGCGCGCGGCGGAGGCGCTGCACCTCACGCCACCGGCCGTGACGATGCAGGTCAAGGAGCTCGAATCGCAGGTCGGCCTGCCCTTGTTCGAGCGCAGCGGGCGCGGCGTTTCGCTGAGCACCGCGGGCGAGTACTACCTGGTCTACGCCAAGCGGCTGCTGGCCACGCTGAAGGACGCCGACGACGCGATGGCGCGCTTCCAGCGTCTGGAAACCGGGCTGCTGACGATCGGCATGGTGAGCACCGCCAAGTACTTCGTGCCGCGGCTGCTGGCGCGCTTTCGCGAGGAGCACCCCGGCATCGACGTGCGCCTGCAGGTCTCGCAGAACCGCGAGCAGCTGCTCGACCTGCTGCACGCCAACGAGTGCGACCTGGCCGTGATGGGCCGGCCGCCGAAGGAGCTGGCCACGCGCGCCGAGCCGTTCGCGGCGCACCCGCTGGTGTTCATCGCGCCGCCCGACCACCCGCTGCTGCGTTTCGGCCACCCGCCGCTGGAGGCGCTGGCGCCCTACCCCTTCATCGTGCGCGAGCCCGGCTCGGGCACGCGCAACGCGATGGAGCGCTTCTTCAAGGAGCACCGCTTCGCACCGCGCATCAGCATGGAGATGTCGAGCAACGAGACCATCAAGCAGGCGGTGATGGCCGGCATGGGCCTGTCCTTCCTGTCGCTGCACACGGTGGGGCTCGAACTGCGGTCGGGCCTGCTGCACCTGGTCGACGTCGAGGGCGCCCCGGTGATGCGCAGCTGGAACGTGGTGCACCTGCTGTCCAAGCTGCTGTCGCCGTCGGCCGAGGCCTTCCGCTACTTCATCCTCGAGGAGGCCGAGGCCTACCTGGTGGCGCATGACACACCCCTGCTGTCGGCGGGCGCGGATCGATAGTTGCACCGCAAATATGCAAAGGGCCGGCATGCTGGCACCATGCGCTCCGGCCCGAGACCGGGGAACCAGGAGAACGACATGAAGACACTGCTTGCGAGATCGACGCTGGCCGCTGCCGCGCTGGCCGCCAGCCTGGCCGCCGGCGGCGCGCTGGCC
>NZ_AZND01000266.1:0-4250 GCF_000576205.1 Methylibium sp. T29
GGCAGGGCCGCAGCGGCGGGCCGGCCGCGTCGCCTGGCACATGCTTTGCGTACCGGCTGCACCATGAACCCACGCACCGACCTGGAACTCGTTCACCTGGTCAAGCGCTACGGCGACGCGGTCGCCGTCGCCGGGATCGACCTCAAGATCGCCGCCGGCAGCTACTGCTGTCTGCTCGGGCCCTCGGGCTGCGGCAAGACCTCCACGCTGCGCATGATCGCCGGGCACGAGCTGGCGAGCGAGGGCGACATCGTGCTCGGCGGCCGCAACATCACCAACCTGCCGGCGTCCGAGCGCGGCACCGCGATGATGTTCCAGAGCTACGCGCTGTTCCCGCACCTGAGCGCGCTCGACAACGTGGCCTTCAGCCTGAAGATGCGCGGCGTCGACAAGGCCGCGCGGCAGAAGAAGGCGGCCGACCTGCTGGAGCGCGTGTCGCTCGGCCACCTGGCGCACCGCAAGCCGGCCGAGCTGTCGGGCGGCCAGCAGCAGCGCGTGGCGCTGGCGCGCGCGCTGATCACCGAACCCAAGGTGCTGCTGCTCGACGAGCCGCTGTCGGCGCTCGATCCCTTCCTGCGCATCAAGATGCGCGCCGAGCTCAAGGGCTGGCAGACCTCGCTGGGCATGACCTTCATCCACGTCACGCACTCGCAGGAGGAGGCGATGGCGCTGGCCGACCAGGTGGTGGTGATGAGCCAGGGCCGCATCGAGCAGGACGGCTCGCCGCACAGCGTGTTCAATGCGCCGCGCAGCGAGTTCGTGGCGCGCTTCATGGGTGGGCACAACGTCATTCCCTCGTCGCGCGGCCTGGTGGCGGTGCGCGCCGACAAGACCCGCCTGAGCCGCGACCCGCTGCCGGCCGGCGACACCGTGCTGCCGGCCACCGTGCGCGCCACCGAGTACCAGGCACCTACGTACTGCTGACGCTGCACAGCGCGGCGGTCGACGAGTTCAACGTCGTGCTGCCCGAGGCTGCCTTCGAGGCCCAGCCCTGGCAGCCCGGTGACAGCGCCTGCGCCCACTGGGACGCCGCCGACATGCATCCGCTGGCCGCCTGAGCCGGCCCTCTTTCCCTCCCAGGAGAACACCACCATGTCCGAAATCCGTCGCCGCCAACTGCTCCAGGGCACCGCCGGCATCCTCGCCACCGGCATCTTCCCCGCCATCCACGCGCAGGAGAAGATCACGCTGCGCTACCTGGGCACCGCGGTGAACCAGGACAAGGCCATCGCCGAGAAGTTCAAGGCCGACACCGGCATCGCCATCCAGTACATCGCCGTCAACACCGACGAGGTGACCAAGCGCGCGGTGACGTCGCCGAACAGCTTCGACCTGATCGACACCGAGTACTTCTCGCTGAAGAAGATCGTGCCGACCGGCAACCTCAAGGGCATCGACACCAAGCGCATCAAGAACGCCGACAAGATCACCACGCTGTTCACCACCGGCGTGGTGGGCGGCAAGGCGGTCGGCGACCAGGGAACGGCGCCGAAGAAGGTGATCTACCTGGAGGGCGAGAAGAGCAAGGTGTTCGCCAAGGCGCCGACCCAGTTCATGAGCCTGATCCCCACGGTCTACAACGCCGACACGCTGGGCATCCGGCCCGACCTGATCAAGCGCCCGATCGACAGCTGGGCCGAGCTGCTGAACCCGGAGTTCAAGGGCAAGGCCGCGATCCTCAACATCCCGTCGATCGGCATCATGGACGCGGCGATGGTCGTGGAGGCCAAGGGGCTCTACAAGTACCCCGACAAGGGCAACATGACCCGGAAGGAGATCGACCTCACGATCAAGACCCTGATCGAGGCGAAGAAGGCCGGCCAGTTCCGCTCGCTGTGGAAGGACTTCAACGAGAGCGTCAACCTGATGGCCTCCGGCGAGGTGGTGATCCAGTCGATGTGGTCGCCGGCCGTCACCGCGGTGCGCACCAAGGGCATCGACTGCGTGTTCCAGCCGCTGAAGGAGGGCTACCGCGCCTGGGCGGCCGGCTTCGGCGTACCGGCCACTTCGAGCGGCAAGAAGCTCGACGCCACCTACGAGTTCATCAACTGGTTCCTCGATGGCTGGGCCGGCGCCTACCTGAACCGCCAGGCTACTACAGCGCCGTGCTGGAGACCGCCAAGGCCAAGATGGAAGCCTACGAGTGGGCCTACTGGATGGAAGGCAAGGCGGCCGAGAAGGACATCAAGTCGCCCAACGGCGATCTGCTGGCCAAGGCCGGCAGCAAGCGCGACGGCGGCTCCTACGAGCAGCGCATGGGTGGCATCGCGTGCTGGAACGCGCTGATGGACGAGAACACCTACATGGTCCAGAAGTGGAACGAGTTTGTCGCGGCATGATGACGCTCCCCCCCGTTGCGGCTGACGCCGCTCCCCCAGGGGCCACGAAGAGGCCCTTTCAGTGCCTTTGGGGCGCCGCTGGCGGACCGGCGGAGCCGGATCCGCGGCGGCCGCTCGAAGGCCGGCGTCGCTGCATTCGCCGAGGGGACGGGGCGTGAAGAGCACGGCGTTGACGGCCGGCCCGCCCGCCTGGCTGCAGGCGCTGCCGTTCGGCGCGGTGTTCCTGTTCTTCTTCGTCGCACCGCTGCTGCTGATCGGGGCGGTGAGCTTCTGGCCGACCAGCGACTACGAGCTGATCCCCGGCTTCACCGGCCAGAACTATGTGTCGATCTTCGAGGGTTGCAGCAACCTGGCCGAGCCCTGCGTGACGCTGAAGACCTACTGGTCGACGCTGCGGTTTTCGCTGCTGACCTGGGCCGCCGCGCTGCTGATCGGCTTCACGATCGCCTATTTCCTGGCCTTCCACGTGCGTTCGCCGGGCATGCAGACGCTGCTGTTCGTCATCTGCACCATCCCGTTCTGGACCAGCAACGTCATCCGAATGATCTCGTGGGTGCCGCTGCTCGGCCGCAACGGCCTGGTCAACCAGGGGTTGATGGGGCTGGGGGTGGTCGACAAGCCGGTCGACTGGCTGCTGTTCTCGGAGTTCTCGGTGGTGCTGGCCTTCGTGCACCTGTACACGATGTTCATGCTGGTGCCGATCTTCAACTCGATGATGCGCATCGACCGCTCGCTGCTCGAGGCGGCCGACGACTGCGGCGCGAGCGGCTGGCAGACGCTGTGGAACGTGATCGTGCCGCTGTCGCGCACCGGCATCCTGATCGGCTCGATCTTCGTCATCACCATCGTGATGGGCGACTTCGTGACCGTCGGCGTGATGGGCGGCCAGCAGATCGCCTCGGTCGGCAAGGTGATCCAGGTGCAGACCTCCTACCTGCAGTTTCCGCTGGCCGCGGCCAACGCGGTGGTGCTGCTGGCGGTGGTGCTGATGATCATCGTCGCGCTGACGCGGCTGGTGAATCTGCGCAAGGAACTTTGAGATGAACCGCGACCGCCGCTCGAGAGGCTTCTGGCCGCTGGCCCTCGTGTTCGGCCTGTTCGTGCTGTTCCTCTACGGCCCGGTGATCACGATCTTCGTGCTGAGCTTCCAGGGCCCCGAGGGCGGGCTGACGCTGCCGATGCGCGGGTTGTCGCTGCACTGGTACCACGAGCTGTGGAAGGGCCTGGGCGTGGTCGACATCGGCGCCGCGCTGCGCCGCTCGCTCGCGCTCGGCGCGGTGGTGATGGTGCTGACGGTGCTGCTGGCGCTGAGCGCCGGGCTGGCCTTCCGCAAGCGCCTGGCCGGTGCCGACGCGCTGTTCCACGTGACCGTGGCCAGCCTGATCATGCCGTCGATCATCGTCTCGCTCGGCATCGGCCTGCAGTTCCGGCTGCTCGACGGCGGCATCAAGTGGCTGCTGGAGGCCGTCGGCGCCACCGCCACGCTCGAGAGCTACACCACCTCGCTGGGTCTCTACACCTCCGGCCTCGGCGCCCACCTGACCTGGACGCTGCCGTTCGGCCTGCTGATCATGTTCGCGGTGTTCAACCGCTTCAACCCGGCCTATGAGGAGGCGGCGCGCGACCAGGGCGCGACGCCGTGGCAGACCTTCCGCCACGTGGTGCTGCCGCTGATCGGGCCGTCGGTGGTGGGCATCGGCATGTTCGGCTTCACGCTGAGCTGGGACGAGATCGCGCGCTCCTCGCAGGCGATCGGCGACCTCAACACCCTGCCGCTGGAGCTGCAGGGCCTGACCACCACCGTCACCACGCCGTCGATCTACGCCCTGGGCACCGTGACCACCGGCATCTCGCTGCTGGTGGTGGGCCTGGCGCTGCTCGGTGCGGCCGCGCTGCGCCGCCGCGGCGGCC
>NZ_AZND01000267.1:0-4223 GCF_000576205.1 Methylibium sp. T29
GGCATCGAGCTCGACCACCGGCCGGTCGGCCGCCCGAACTATGGCGGCCACATCGAGCGCATGAACCGCACGCTGATGCAGCGGCTGAAGGGTCTGCCCGGCGCCACCGGCAACTCGCCGCGCGGCCGCAAGGCGCGCAAGCCCGAACAACGCGCCTGTCTGACCTTGGAGGAATTCGAGCGTTGGCTGGCCCTCGAAGTAGGCGAGCGCTACCACCACAGCGAGCATCGGGGCCTGTTCCGCTCCACCCCCTTCGCGGCATGGCAGTCACTGGTTGAACAGCGTGCCCCACGCCAACTGGCGCCTGGGCACGATGAGGCCATGAAGCTGCTGATCAACTTCATGCCGCTGGCCCACCGCTCGATCCAGGCCGATGGCCTGACCATTTTCTACATCCGCTACTGGAACCCCGTGTTCGTCGTCTGGCGCGAACAGCGGCAGAGGGTGAGGGTGCGCTACCACCCCGAGGACCTGTCGAGGATCTTCGTCAGCGCCGACGGGCGCAACTATGTGCAAGCGAACTACGCCGACCTGCGGCGCCCTCGCATCACGCTGTGGGAGCAGCGTGCCGCCGTGCGAGCCCTCAGGGCGGCGCATGTGCCCCGGGTGTCCGAAGAGCATGTCTTCCGCGCCATCGGTTCGCAACGACAGATCGTGGAGCAAGCCGAGCGATCGGCACGCCGGGCGCGCCGCAACTCGAAGGCGCCACCGGCGGCGCCTTCGACTGAACTTCAGACCCGCGACTCTGGGCAGCCGACGGAAGTGGACTACAGCAAACCGGTGACACCCTACGCCGTGGAGATCTGGAAGTGATCGTGCGCGAGCGCTCCCACCTTCATCCCGCAGCGAGGCAGATGCTCGACCTCGACGACGAGCAGCGGGTGCGGGCGTTGCGGACCGACCGCTGGATCGACTACCCACGCGCAACGCAGGCGCTGCAACGGCTGCAACGGCTCCTGGACACCCCGCAGCGAGAACGCATGCCCTGCATGCTGCTGCACGGTCCGTCCAACATCGGCAAGACGCTGATCGTGGCCAAGTTCCTTCGTGAACATCCGCCTGCCTTCGACGCTGTGCGCGGCGTCGAGCACAGACCCGTGATCAGCCTGCAGATGCCGCCGTCTCCCGATCAGCGGCGCTTCTACCGGGCGTTGCTGACGGCAGTGGGGGTACCCCAAGGCCCCAATTCGACGTTGGCGAGCCTGGAGCAAGTGGCTTGCGACATCCTGCGCCGAATAGGGCCGCGGCTGTTGATCGTCGACGAGGTGCACCACCTGCTGGCTGGCAGCGCACGGGAGCAGCGCGGCTCGCTGAACTTGCTGAAGTACCTCTCCAACGAGCTGAGGATGGCCATCGTTGCGGTCGGCACGAGCGAGGCGCCGGTGGCGTTCCAAAGCGACGCCCAGATCCACAGCCGCTTCACGCCGCTTGAGATGCCCCGCTGGAGCGAGAGCGAGGAGTTCCGCCGCCTCCTGGCTGCGTTCGAGGCGGCACTGCCGCTGAAGCGGCCATCAGAGCTGACCCAGCGCCCGCTGGTGCAGTACCTGAGTGCGGTCAGCGGTGGGCTGCTTGGCGAGGTCTCGCGGCTGCTCAACGATGCGGCCGAGGCCGCCATCCGAGACGGCAGCGAGCGCATCACCCTGGGGCATCTCGAGCATGTGGCAAATCGGCCGTCGTGATCGACCTGGCCTGTGGCGCATCGACCGTTTGAAGGCGAGGCCTTTGGTAGCTGGTTCGGCCGCATGGCATCGCGCTATCGATTGACGGTCGACGAACTGGCGTCATCGGCGGGAGTGACGGAGATCTTCGCCGATGAGCAACTCTCGTGGCTCGAGGTGCCAGCGCCCAGGGGAGGGGACTGCGAGGTTCTGGCAAGGCTTGCGCGCGTGAGCAACGAAATCATCGCTGCGCTCGGTCCGCAGGGGCCCTGCCGAGTAGACAGGACCTCCCGTTCTGCCACTCCTGCTTGTTCCTCAATCCCTTGGATGTCACGGCGCCATGCTGGCCAGCTGGTTGGTTGCATGGGCACGAATTCGTCTGCGGCAAACATCCAAGCGAACCGAGCTGGGTGGGAAGGTCAACGGTGCGCAAGCATCGCAACATGGGGCGGCTCTTGAGCTACCTCAGCCGGCGTCGGCAAGCGATTGACAGACGTCGGTGTCCAGAGTTCAGGCTCTCTTGGCGACGCTAGCACGGTTCACGGACGCCGTTAGCAGGGTTTGCGGATCTCAACATCCTGGCGCCCATCTGCAGAGGATCCGGGTTCAACATGAAGTCGATCGCGTGCGCCTCGGCGCCCCTGGCCACGTGTCGCCTGATGTGACGCGCCAATGACCGATAGGTCGTCGTCGCATCGTCACCGGCCCAGTAGAGGCTGTGCTTACCGCGAGTCGACGCTGCGCCCTGGCGACTGTGCGTTGCTGGACGGACGGCGTTTGCGCACTCGATGGTGGACAGCCGCGCCACGCTGATGCTCACTCGCAGAGGCTGCGGGTCGCGGGTGATCGCCGAGCCAGGATTGCCGAGGTTCAACTCAGCGCACCAGGCGCCGACGGAGTCCAGAAGGATCCGGTCGTGTGCCCGCTGGGCCTGGTGATCGCCCGGCGATGGCCGAATGACACCCGCCAGCCGTTCCAGCCACGTCGCGACCACCGACATCGGCGCCGTCTCATCGTGCCGCATGGTCGGACGACGGCACGTCTGGCCGGTGAAGTACGCCATGCGGCCACACCGGCAGTAACCAGCGTTCATGTGGTGCAGGACCACCTGGTCGTCGGCGAAGAGCTCCCCGCAGTTGCAGCGGTCGTCGAGTTCGCAGCCGTGAATCGGGCAGGTCTGCAGCAGCCTCAGCGAGTACAGCGCGCTGTGGTACCCCCGAGCCATGCACGTCCTGCAAACACGAATACCCGGGGCGATGAGCGAGCGAACCGACCTCGGCAGGCGGCCCAGGTGAGCCCATGCGAACACCGCTTCCTGCTCGCCCAACGCCTGCGCCAGGGACCGCATCGACAGCGCTTCGACGCGAGCGCCGCACAGGCCGTCAACCGCTTCGTTGTAGAGCAGGTTGACGTGCCGTGGGATGCCGGCTTGGTCAGCCCCGCGGCCGCAGAACGCCAACTCCTTGGGCCGCAGCGCGTTCAGCGACATCGCTCGTTGAACCGTGTGCCAGAGCGAGGAGTAGGGCAGGACACTGCCCTGGTGCCAGGTCAGCCGCGCGGATGGGCCGGTGGTCATGCACGCGATCCGCTGCGCTTCAAGCGCGGCGACAAGGCCGTCACGATGGCCATGAGTGCCTGATGACCGCAGCCGGCGACGATGCGTCGCCACGAGTCGATGGACATCACATCCCGAGGTTCAGCGCCGCCGGCGATGCGCAGCAGGGCATGCCGGGCGGCCTGTGCCACCGTCTTCATCGGGAACTCGATGGGGCCCTCGTACTTGGCAGGCAGTTCGAGCACCATCGCCTGCATCAGCCTTCGGCATGGTGGGCCATCCTGAACCCACCGGCCCACGCTTCGGGCGCGAGGCCCGCCGTGAACGAGATTCCAGAGCGGGGTGGCCACTCGGTCCCCTCGTCGTAGCCGGACAGGACGAAGCGAAGTTCGTCGACATCCCGGATGCCGTGGAACGGCGCCGAGGCCAGCATGAAGCGGGCCGCGACGTGCGCACCGCCGGACATGGCCATGCCAACCGGTTCGTCGAACACCTGGAGCGAGGCGACCGAGAAGACGCACAAGCGGATGCGCTCCTTCTCGAGCAGGCTGTGCAGCTCGACCAGCCACAGCCACTCCCGCTGCGTCATGCCCTGCGCTTCGTCGATGACCAGGACCAGGAAGCGCCCGCCGCCCTGAGACGCCAGCTCTGCCCAGCGCTCAATGAGCATGTGCTGACGGTCGAGGGGGCTGCGTGCTGCCTTGGCCAGGGGGTGTCGGCTGGCGTGCAGCAGGTGGGCATGGAAGCGCCCGACCGAGGCCGCGCCGCCGGAGTCAGTGTGGCTCCATACGACCATGGGGACGTGGCCGCCGCAGCGTTGCGACAACAGCGACTGCAGCCAGTGAGCCTCATCCACTCGGCCAAGCTCAACAGGCTCGACCCGTACGCCTACATCCGCGACGTGCTCGAGCGGCTGCCCACGCAGCCGGCCAGCCGGATCGAAGAGCTGCTGCCGCATCGCTGGGCGCCGGCGTTGTCCTGAGCATCGCTCCGGTCGTCAAAACGGGTTG
>NZ_AZND01000268.1:0-4215 GCF_000576205.1 Methylibium sp. T29
CGGTCGGCGTCAACATTCGGAGGCCAGCCTGTTGATTTGCTCGAGGTAGACCAGCGTGGTCTGCACATCCTCGTGGCCCAACCTGTCGCGGACGTAGAGGAGCGGCTCGCCATCGAACTTGCCCTCCTTCGCCTTCTCACGGAGGAATACGAGCATGTGCACGGCATAGCTGTGCCGCAGGCTGAGCGCGGACACCTTGAAAGACACGTCCCTCCCGATGGCCCGCATCACCTCGCTGACCGAGTCCTTGTTGTAGGGCTGTCCGTCCTGGTTCAGGATGGCCACACTGTGGTCTGTTGGCGACTTGCTAGCCAAGTGGTTGCGCTCGTGCTTCACGTAGTCCCACAGGTCCTGCATCAGCGAGTAGGGGATGTGAACCTCTCGCGGCTTGTCGAACTTAATCTCCATGTCGCTGGGGTTCAGCTGCACACGAATCAGCTTTCCCCGAGCACAGTCACTTCGCGTCGCCGGATTGAACACATAGGACAAAGGGAACGTCCGCGCTTCGCAGGAGCGCAAGCCAACGCGCCACATCAGGTTGAACAGCAGCCTTGCGGCCGTATGGCGACGCAACTTGCTGCTGTTCAGGCAGCCCTGAATCGCTTCCTTCGAGAGGTACGCTGGCGGGGCTGACCACTCCCGGTCAAGGACGTCTGCCTGAGCCCGAGTCGCGTCAGCGGCTCGGGTGTGCATCAAGAAGTCAGTGTGGCGAACACGGCGCTCTTGATACCCGAAAGGAAGATGCTCGATGAGCCCCTTCCGATGCGCCCATTCGTAGAAAGCGACGACAACACGAAGCCGGTCGTTGAGCGTGCCTACGGCAACAGCCGTCTTCCCAATGGACGGGTCCTTCTTGAGCGACCAGCCTTTGTAGATGGCAACAGGTCCTTTACCGGGCGCCTGCGGGTCCGGGCAGTAGTCCCACGGAATCCCGTGCTGGGCCAACGTGGCGAAGTAATCCCAAAGCCGGCGGCCGTATGCGTCCCAGGTCTTCTCGTCGGTCGTTCTCGTTCTGCCTAGCAGCAGATGCAGCAGGAAGTCGTGTGCGGGCTGCAGCGGCTTCATATCGTCGCCCAGGATGATTGGGAACCCCGGACGAGGCTGATGCCCGTAGATGAACTTCTCGTTGGTCCATACGAGACGGGCCGCCTTCGGCGCTGGCACCTGGCCAGTGGACAGCGCAACTGTCATTGCTGGTGCTTTGGTGGCAGGAAGGGCTGAGCGCGCGGGTCTTCCAGCAGGAACCGTGTAGCTGCGCGGAAGTCACATCGCAGGACGTGCTGCACGAACTTGACGGCACCCAACCCGCCCTGGTTGTCGCTGTCATCTAGGAACATCGGCCCGGTGAGAACGAACGAGAAGTCGCGGCCGTCGATGGAGGCATGCCACCGCATTGACCGTGGGTCCTTCCGGGCTCGGAAGGAGGCATCGGGCTTCGCATAGTCGGCGAGCGCCTTCAGGAGGTCGGCGGCATTGACCTGGTTCCAGTGCGCCAGGAAGACATCAGGAACCCGCTTGAGGGCGTTCCGAGGCCTAGCAATGCTCCGGGGCTCGACCCCACTAGAAGAGTTATCCACAGGCGCCTCCGCGAAAACCTAGCGCCTTCGGCGCTGTTGGTCGTATCAAAGATACTTGGTTCAAGAATACCCAAGTCATTGAATCTACACAACATTGTCTTTCACGAATTCAGCCCCTCAGAACAGCCGTTGCAGGGCTGGCCGACGGCCGGCTTCGGGGGCGCATCGATGTGGAGCTGGATGACCGCGTGCATGCGCCGATGGTCGCCGCGATCGCGGCGCGGCGATGGCCGGAACAGCGCGGTGGGTCGGGGTCATTCATGGCCGGGCGGTTGGCGATGCTGCTGCCGAAGCAGTTTGCGCATAGGGCTCGACTGCGGCGCGTTGGCCGTTGGTTGAGGTCCGCAGATGTCGGCGTTCGCTCCGCGCGCGCGTTGTCGCGGCAGGCGCTACCCGCTGGGGGCTCCTGCTGGGGCGGTCGGCCTGGCAGGCCGACTGCACTGCGATGCTCGCGCCAGGGTCGTGCCGCAGAACTCACTGCGCGCCCTGCGGTCGCTCCGTTCAGACAACCGCGGCAAGTCAGACCACGAAGCGCGCTGGCGCGCGCCGACCCTGGCGCTGCGCTTCTCGTCGCCCCAGACATCGCCCCCAGCGGACAGCGCCTGCCGCGACCACCACCGGTGTTGGCGTGCGTGGGAAACACTCGCAGTGGTTCAGCAAAGGCGGGCTTGGGCAAGCGGCGGTGCGCCTCCGCGGCGCCGAGCGCCGAGGCGAAGCACCGCCGCCTGTCCGGGCGCGCCTTTGCCGCACCGACCGCCGCCACGAAGAGCTCCGGAAGACCGCCCGATCCGAGAGAACCCGCCCTCAGTGCACGGCCGGCTCCCGCCACTCCACCGCCCCGAAGCCATCGGCGCCGAGCAGCGTGTAGTAGATCCCCACCGTGCCCAGCGTCTGGGAGCGGTTGCCGGCGCCCGGGTAGTTGGCGTCGCGGTGCGACCAGACGTACTTCACGCCCACGGCGTGCCGCTTGTGGAGGCGCCAGTTGAAGGCGGTGTCGACGCGGGTGATGTCGTCGCGCCCGGCGGCGCGGTTGGCGATGCTGCCGAGAAAATACTTCTGCGCCTGCAGGTCGACCGAGGCGCGGTCGCCGGCGATCAGCCGCAGCGCGAGGCTCAGGCGCGGCGCCACGCCGTAGTGGTAGTCGCGGTCCTCGGTGGTGCGGCGCAGGGTGCTGGCGGCCGAGTAGCCCAGGCCGGCGAGCACCGTGCCCTGCAGCGCCAGCCGCTCGGAGGCCCACCACTGCCCGGTCGTGCCAAGCGACAGTGCGGTGGTCGAGAGGTTGAAGATCTGCGGCGCCAGGTAGTCGTAGCTACCGTACAGGCCCCACAGGCCGCGGACGGTGTCGCCGATCGCGTAGTCGGTGCCGAACAGCAGGCCGCGGGTGGCCAGCGTCTCCACGCCGTTGGCGGTGGAGGCGGCGGCATGGAAACTGAAGTAGTCGAACGGGCGGCGGTAGGTGTAGCCGTCCTTGCCCGGCAGGCCGTAGTCGAGCGCGAAATCGATCACCGCCTCGTCGCGCTCCAGGTCGCGCGACGTGCCCAGGTTGTCCTGCGCCGCGCGGGCGACGCCGAGGCGCAGCCGACTGTAGTAGACCGGATCGTTGTCGACGAAGGCGCCGTCGAAGCGGGAGCCGAAGGTGAGGCGCGTGAAGCCCAGCGAGGGCGAGATGCCGGCGGCGATCGCCTCGCGCCAGGGGCGCGACAGACCGCCCGGGCCGTTGAGCACCAGGTGCGCCATGCGGAACAGCGGCTCACCGAGAAAGCTGCCGGCGATGCCGCTGGCGATCTGGTCGTTGTACGACGGCGGCGTCTGCTCGCCGAAGATCTCCCAGCCCACGCTGCCGGCGAAGGTGTAGCCAGCCGCTTCCCAGTAGCTCAGGCCGCTCGCGCGGGCGGCCCCGTGGTACAGCGAGCCCTGGTAGGGGTGGGCGAACTGGTTGATGTCGAACGGGTCGTTGTCTTCCACCCAGGGCCCGCGCAGGTTGCGGCGGATCGACGCACGGCTGACGTCGTAGTCGGACGTGCCGCTGAAGCGCCGGTTGTAGCGGTTCAGCAGAAAGTCGAAGCCGATGATCTGCAGGGCCGGGATGACGTAGCTCTTGTCGGGGGTGGCGGTAGCACTGGCGGCAGATTCCGGCGCCGGCGGTTCGCTCGCGCGATCGCGCAGTTCCGTCCCGATCGCGCCCGGCGTGTCCGGTGCGCCGAAGGACGGCGCGGCGAGAAGGAGGCCGAGCGCGGCGATCACGCACGGCCAGGTTCGGGGCAGCCGTGTGCGAAGGAGAGGGACCAGGGGCATGGGCGCATGCTCTCCGACGCCCGCCGCACGGTCTGTCGGACGACGCGCCCGGCGCGTGTCGGACGGCGCTCGCTGCGGCGGCCGACAATCGCGGCCATGGCGAAACCCATCCCCCGTCTGACCGCCGCGGAAATCGAGCGCGTGATCGCCACCGCATGGGACGACCGGCCGCCGTTCAGCGCGGTGCTGCGCGAGCACGGCCTGTCGCACGGCGAGCTGGTTCAGCTGCTCAAGCGCGAGCTCACGCCCAATGCCTACAAGGTCTGGGTCGCGCGGACCAAGGCGGCACCGGCACGCCGCGCGCCGCCGAAGGCCGCGCGCTGAGCCGGGGTCAGCGGCCTGG
>NZ_AZND01000269.1:0-4189 GCF_000576205.1 Methylibium sp. T29
CCGGCGCGCCGCGCGCATCGGTCCCGCGCGTGCCGGCCCACGCGAACTCGGGCGCCGTCGCGACCGCGAGTTCGTTCAGTTCGAGTTCGAGGTGGTGCATGGTCGTGCCGCAGCGGAAGAGAAGGGGGACGTCACGGCACCGACCGGTAGCCGGGATGCCAGCGCAGCCACCAGCGCTCGAGCGCCTTGGCCGCCAGATCGGCCAGCTTGCCGAGCAGCGCGTAGAGCAGGATGCCGACCAGCACGACGTCGGTCTGCAGGAACTCGCGCGCGTTCATCGTCATGTAGCCGATGCCGGCCTGCGCCGAGATCGTCTCGGCCACGATCAGCAGCACCCACATCAGGCCGAGCGCAAAGCGCAGGCCGACCAGGATGTTCGGCAGCGCGCCCGGCAGGATGACCTGCCGGTACAGCGCGAAGCCCGACAGCCCGTAGCTGCGCGCCATCTCGATCAGCGCCGGGTCGACCGCGCGGATGCCGTGGAAGGTGTTCAGGTAGACCGGGAAGAACACGCCGAAGGCGACCAGGAAGAGCTTGGCGCCCTCGTCGATGCCGAACCACAGGATGACCAGCGGGATCATCGCCAGCGGCGGGATGTTGCGCACCATCTGCAGCGTCGAATCGAGCGCGGTCTCGAGCGTACGGAAAGTGCCGGTCGCGAGGCCGAGCACCAGGCCCAGGCCGCCGCCGATCGCCAGGCCGGCGAAGGCGCGCCAGGTGCTGGTGGCCACGTGCTGCCACATCTCGCCCGATGCGGCCAGCGTCCAGAACGCCTTCAGCACCGCCCAGGGCTCGGGCAGGATGCGGGTCGACAGCCAGCCCAGCTGCGACGCCAGCTGCCAGCCGCTCAGCAGGGCGACCGGCAGCAGCCAGGGCAGCAGGCGGCGCAGCGCGGCCCCGGAGGTCCGTCGCGGCGCAAGCCGGGACGGCGCGGCACCGCTCGCCGGCGCGGGCTCGGCGGCATCGATGACGAACATGGTGGGCTCCTTCCGGCCGTCGATCAGCTGGCACTCACGCGCACCGGCGCGACGGCCGGCGGCGGCACGAAGCTGTTGGCGACGATCTCGCCGAACGGCCCGCTGAGCACATGGGTCGCCGCCGCCGCGCCGGTCTCGCGCTGCAGCGGCAGCAGCGGGAACACCAGCTCGGCCACGCGGTGAGCCTCTTCAAGGTGCGGATAGCCCGACAGGATGAAGTGATCGAGCCCGAGCGCCGCGTACTCCTTGATGCGCGCGGCCACCTGCTCGGGGTTGCCGACCAGCGCCGTGCCGGCGCCGCCGCGCACCAGGCCCACGCCGGCCCACAGGTTGGGCGAGATCTCCAGGCCCTCGCGGATGTTGGCGCGGTTGAACTTGCCCTTGTTGAGCTCGGCCATGCGGCGCTGGCCCACCGAATCCATCTGCCCGAAACGCTGCTGTGCGGCGGCGATGGTGGCGTCGTCCAGGTGCGAGAGCAATGCACCGGCAGCGCGCCAGGCCTCGTCCTCGGTCTCGCGCACGATCACGTGCAGGCGGATGCCGAAGCTCAGCGTGCGCCCGTGCTTCGCCGCGCGGCGCCGGATGTCGGCCACCTTCTCGGCCACCGCGGCCGGCGGCTCGCCCCAGGTGAGGTAGGTGTCGAACTGCTCGGCCGCCAGCTCGTGCGCCGCCTCCGACGAGCCGCCGAAGAACAGCGGCGGATAGGGCCTCGCGATCGGCGGGTAGAGCAGCTTCGCGCCCTTCACCTGCAGATGCTTGCCGTCGAAGTCGACCGCGTTCTGCGGCTCGTGCGAGCGCGCGATCACCTCGCGCCAGATCTTCATGAACTCGACCGACTGCTCGTAGCGTTCGGCGTGGCTCAGGAACTGGCCGTCGCCGGCCAGCTCCTCGGCGTCGCCGCCGGTCACCAGGTTCACCAGCAGGCGCCCGCCGGACAGCCGATCGAAAGTGGCCGCCATGCGGGCCGACTGCGACGGCGCCACCAGCCCCGGCCGCAAGGCGACCAGGAACTTCAGGCGCCGCGTCTCGCCGATCAGGCTGGACGCCACGACCCACGGGTCCTCGCAGGAGCGACCGGTCGGGATCAGCACGCCCTCGTAGCCCAGGCTGTCGGCCGCGATCGCGACCTGGCGGAAGTAGTTGTAGTCCGCAGCGCGTGCGCCTTGCGCGCTGCCGAGGTAGCGCGAGTCGCCGTGGGTGGGAATGAACCAGAGCAGCTTCATCGCTCGTCTCTCCTTCGTCTTCGGTCGTGTCGTTCTTGTTGTCTCAGCGGGCGGCGTTCGCGAGGCGCGCCGCCCCCGGGGCGCCGGGCTGCCACACGATCTCGGCCACCGCCACCGGCTTGGGGATCAGCCCGAGCTGCTGGAAGGCATCGGCCACGCGTTGCTGGTCGGCCACCAGCGCCGGCGACAGCGGCTTCACCGGCGATGGCGGGCGGCGCGAAATGAACAGGTGCACCGTCGCCAGGCTCAGGCCGCTGAAGTCGGCGATGAACTGCGCGGACTCCTTGCGGTGCGACTGCACGTAGCATCGGCCTGCGTCAGCTCGTCGAGCAGGACCTGCACCGCTTGCGGGTGGTTCTGCGTGAACGCGGTCGATGCCAGGTAGAAGGAGTTGTTGCCCGACAGGCCCACGCCATTGCTCAGCACGCGCGGTTGGATGTCGAGCTCGGTCGCGGCGTAGTAGGGGTCCCAGATGGCCCAGGCGTCGACGCTGCCGCGCTCGAAGGCGGCACGCGCGTCCGACGGCGGCAGGTAGATCGGCGTGATGTCGCTCCACTGCAGCCCGGCCTGCGCCAGCGCGCGCACCACGAGGTAATGCGCGCTGGAGCCCTTCTGGAACGCGACCTTCCTGCCCTTCAGGTCGGCCAGCGTGCGCAGCGGCGAGTCGGGCTTCACGAGGATGGCCGAACTCTGCGGCTTGGGCGGCTCGGCGCCGACGTAGCGCAGGTCCTTGCCGGCCGCCTGCGCGAACACCGGCGGCGAGTCGCCGGTCAGGCCGATCTCCAGGCTGCCGACCGCCAGTGCCTCCAGCAGCTGCGGCCCGGCCGGGAACTCGATCCACGACACCTTGCTGTCGGGGAAGCGCTTCTCCAGCGCACCCTGCTGCTTGAGGATCACCAGGTTGACGGCGCTCTTCTGGAAGCCGATGCGGATCTCCTTCGGTGCGGCTGGCTGGCTGTGCGCCTCCGGCGCGAACCCCAGCAGCCCGGTGGCCAGCGCCAGCACGCCGGCGAACAACGCATGTCGATGGAAGCTCATCGCCGTGACCTCAGGGCTGCTTCTGCGCGACGCGCACCGCGGGCAGCGCGTCGGCCACGCGGATCGGCTTGGGGATCAGCTTGAGCTCGTGGAACACGTCGGCGATCTGCTGCTGCTGCGCCGCGACCTGCTCGCTGAGCGGCGTGACATTGAAGTTGTAGCGGCGCAGCGCGAGCTCGACGATCTCCGGGTCCAGGCCCTGCAGTGGCGCAATGATCGCCGCGGCGCGCTTCAAGTCGGCCTTCAGCCAGCGGCCCTGCTCCTGCGAATCGGCGAACAGCGCCTGGATCACGTCGCCGTTCTTCTGCACGAACTTGCGCTCGGCCAGGTAGAACAGGTAGTTGTTGGCGACGCCGTTGCGGCCGTCGACCAGCACGCGCGCACCGGTCTGCTTCTCGACCGCGGCGAGGAAGGGATCCCAGATCGCCCAGGCATCGACCGCGCCCTTCTCGAAGGCGGCACGCGCATCGGCCGGCGGCAGGAAGACCGGCTGGATGTCGGCGTACTTCAGGCCGGCCTTCTCGAGCGCGCGCACCAGCAGGTAGTGCACGTTCGAGCCCTTGTTCAGCGCGACCTTCCTGCCCTTGAGCTCGGCCACGCTCCTGATCGCCGAGCCCTGCGGCACGACGATGGCCTCAGCCTCCGGCGCGGCCGGGTCGTGGCCGATGTAGACGAAGTCGGCGCCGGCCGCCTGCGCGAAGATCGGCGGCGCCTCGCCCACATGGCCGATATCGACCGAGCCGACGTTCAGGCCTTCCAGCAACTGCGGCCCGGCCGGGAACTCGACCCACTTCACACCCACGCCCAGCGGCGCGAGCTTCTTCTCCAGCGAGCCCTGCGCCTTCTGCAGCACGAACAGGCTGGCCGACTTCTGGTAGCCCACGCGCAGCGGCTCGCGCGCCGCGCCCGAGGACTGTGCACGCGCCAGCGGCCAGGTGCCGAGCGCCGCGG
>NZ_AZND01000270.1:0-4167 GCF_000576205.1 Methylibium sp. T29
GGCAAGCTCGCGGCCCTGCCCGGCGCGCGCAGCGGCGTAGCCGGCGCCTCGACAGTCGAGAAGCCGACTGCCTACGCGGACGCCACCAGCTACAACAACTTCTACGAGTTCGGCACCGGCAAGGAAGACCCGGCGCGCAATGCCGGCAAGCTGCAGACGCGGCCCTGGACGGTGGCGATCGAGGGCGAGGTGAAGAAGCCGCAGACCCTCGGCATCGAGGACCTGCTCAAGCTCGCCCCGATGGAGGAGCGCATCTACCGACTGCGCTGCGTCGAGGGCTGGTCGATGGTGATTCCCTGGGTCGGCTACTCGCTGGCGGAACTGATCAAGCGCGTCGAGCCGACCGGCAACGCGAAGTTCATCGAGTTCGTGACCCTGGCCGACCCGAAGCAGATGCCCTTCGTCGGCTCGCGCGTGCTCGAGTGGCCCTACGTCGAAGGCCTGCGCCTCGATGAGGCCCTGCACCCGCTGACCCTGCTGGCCTTCGGCATGTACGGCGAGGTGCTGCCCAACCAGAACGGCGCGCCGGTGCGGCTGGTCGTGCCGTGGAAGTACGGGTTCAAGAGCGCCAAGTCCCTCGTCAAGATCCGCTTCGTCGAGCAGCAGCCGAAGACCGCCTGGTTCAAGGCGGCCTCGCACGAGTACGGCTTCTACTCGAACGTGAACCCCAAGGTCGACCACCCGCGCTGGAGCCAGGCCACCGAGCGCCGTATCGGTGAGGACGGCATCTTCCAGAAGAAGCGCCCGACGCAGATGTTCAACGGCTACGATGCGCAGGTCGGTCAGCTCTACGCGGGCCTCGATCTCGCCAAGAACTTTGACGATGAGCGCCACGCTGCCGGCGCCCCGGGGTGCGCGCCGCAACGCATCGGTGCTGCTGCGGCCAGCCGCCAAGCCACTGCTGTTCGTGGCGAGCCTGCTGCCGCTCGCCTGGCTGCTCTACGGCGCCCTGGCCAACACGCTGGGCGCCAACCCGGCCGAGGCGCTGATCCGCGCCACCGGCGACTGGACGCTGCGCTTCCTCTGCCTCACGCTGGCCGTCACGCCGCTGCGGCAATGGACCGGCCAGCCGGCTTTGCTGCGCTTTCGGCGTATGCTGGGCCTGTTCACCTTCTTCTACGGCGTGCTGCACTTCCTCTGCTACGCTTGGCTGGACATGGGCTTCGATCTCGCCGAGATCACGCGCGACATCCCGAAGCGGCCGTTCGCGCTGGTCGGCTTCGCCGCCCTGCTACTGATGGCGCCGCTGGCGGCCACCTCGTTCAACCGCGCAATCCGGGCGCTGGGCGCGAAACGCTGGCAGGCGCTGCACCGGCTTGTCTACGCCGTGGCGCTGCTAGCGATCCTGCACTTCTTCTGGATGCGCTCGGCCAAGCACAACTATGCCGAGGTCGCGGTCTACGCGGCCATCCTCGCGGTGCTGCTGGGCTGGCGCCTGGTCGCGCACCTGCGGCGCCGGCCGGTCGCCGCAGGTTGACGGCGGAGGCTCAGCTGCGCGGGATCTCGCGCGGGCTGCCGTCCATGTTGATCGCCACGTAGGTCAGGTTGGCCTCGGTCACCTTGACCACCACCGGGTCCGCCGGGTTGCGTTCGGCGTAGACCACGACGTGCACCGTGACGGACGTGCGGCCGATGCGCTCGACGCGGGCGTAGAAGCTGAGCAGGTCACCGACCGACACCGGCTGCTTGAAAACGAACTGGTTGACCGCCACTGTGACAATGCGGCCACGCGCCACGCGGGCCGGCAGCACCGCGCCCGCCAGGTCGACCTGGGCCATGATCCAGCCGCCGAAGATGTCGCCGTTGGGGTTGGCGTCGGCCGGCATCGGCATGACCCGCAGCACGAGCACGAGGTCAGGATCGACCTGGGTGAGGTTGGCGCCCAGCAGGTTGGGCTGGTGGTGCGGGCTGTCGTTCATCGTGGGCTCGGCGGCTGAGGGCGGGTCTTGTGGAGATTGTGATTGATGCGTCGCGCTGAAACCCTGAGTCCGCCGCCGGCCGCTGCCGGCCCGGCTGCACCTGCTGCGGGCCCGGCCGCTGCGGCGCGCTCCGACTGGGCGACGCTCGCCCGGCTGCTGCCCTACCTGTGGGTCTACAAGTTCCGCGTGATCGCGGCGCTGGCCTGCCTGATCACGGCCAAGGTCGCCAACGTCGGCGTCCCGTTGCTGCTGAAGCAGTTGGTGGATGCGCTGTCCATCCCGCTGGGCGATCCGCGTGCCGCGCTGGTGGTGCCGGCGGGACTGCTGCTGGCCTACGGCGCGCTGCGGCTGTCGACCTCGCTGTTCACCGAGCTGCGCGAGCTGGTGTTCGCCAAGGCGACCGAGGGCGCCTCGCGCAGCATCTCGCTGCAGGTGTTCCAGCACCTGCACGCGCTGAGCCTGCGTTTCCACCTCGAGCGCCAGACCGGCGGCATGACGCGCGACATCGAGCGAGGCACGCGTGGCGTGCAGTCGCTGATCTCGTATTCCCTCTACAGCATCCTGCCCACGCTGGTCGAGGTCAGCCTCGTGCTCGGGCTGCTGGCGGTCAAGTTCGACGCGATGTTCGCGTGGATCACGCTGGCCGCGCTGGTGGTCTACATCGGGTTCACGGTGCTCGTGACCGAGTGGCGCACGAAGTTCCGCAAGACGATGAACGAGCTGGACTCGAGCTCGCATTCCAAGGCGATCGACTCGCTGCT
Source organism: Methylibium sp. T29 (assembly GCF_000576205.1). Taxonomy (NCBI): domain Bacteria; kingdom Pseudomonadati; phylum Pseudomonadota; class Betaproteobacteria; order Burkholderiales; family Sphaerotilaceae; genus Methylibium; species Methylibium sp. T29. The sequence continues at coordinate 2,681 of NZ_AZND01000270.1, forward strand.
GAACTACGAAACCGTCAAGTACTTCAACAACGAGGACTTCGAGGCGAAGCGCTACGACGAGAGCCTCGATCGGCTGCGCCGGGCGAAGCTCAAGTCGCAGTCGACGCTGTCGCTGCTCAACACCGGCCAGCAGCTGCTGATCGCCATCGCGCTGATCGCGATGCTGTGGCGCGCCACGGAGGGCGTGGTGTCCGGACGCATGACGCTGGGCGACCTGGTGATGATCAACGCCTTCATGATCCAGCTCTACATCCCGCTCAATTTCCTGGGCGTGATCTACCGCGAGATCAAGCAGGCGCTGACCGACCTCGACAAGATGTTCGACCTGCTGGAGCGCGAGCGCGAGGTGCGCGACGCACCCGACGCTCAGGTCCTGCGCGCCGAGGCGCCGCCGGTCGTGCGCTTCGAGAACGTCGGATTCGCCTACGAAGCGGGGCGGCCCATCCTGCACGGCCTGAGCTTCGAGATCCCGGCCGGCCACACGATCGCGGTGGTCGGGCCGTCGGGTGCGGGCAAGAGCACGCTGGCGCGGCTGCTGTACCGCTTCTACGACGTGAGCGAGGGCCGCATCACGATCGCCGGCCACGACATCCGCCAGCTCACCCAGGCCAGCCTGCGCCGGGCCATCGGCATCGTGCCGCAGGACACCGTGCTGTTCAACGACACCGTGGCCTACAACATCGCCTACGGCCGACCCGGGGCGACCCAGGCCGAGATCGAGGCGGCGGCCCAGGCGGCTCGCATCCACGGTTTCATCGCATCGACCCCGAAAGGCTACGGCACGATGGTCGGCGAGCGTGGCCTGAAGCTGAGCGGCGGCGAGAAGCAGCGCGTGGCGATCGCGCGCACGCTGCTGAAGAATCCGCCGATCGTGATCTTCGACGAGGCCACCTCGGCGCTCGACTCGGCCAACGAGCGGGCGATCCAGGCCGAGCTGCAGACCGCGGCGCGCAACAAGACCGCACTGGTCATCGCGCACCGGCTGTCGACCGTGGTCGACGCCGATCAGATCCTGGTGATGGAGGCGGGCCGCATCGTCGAGCGCGGCACGCATGCGGAGCTGCTGGCCCGAGAAGGGCGCTATGCACAGATGTGGGCGCTGCAGCAGCAAGGCGGCGCCGAGGCGGCGGCCGACGTCGCCGCGTCCTGAGCCGCGGGGGGCCGTTCAGCCCGCGCTGGAGCCACCCGCGGGCGGGGTGCCGTCGACCGGTGGCGTGTCGTCCGCCGCTTCGCCGGCCTCGGGCTCGCCGCCTTCACCGGCACCCGAGCCGGTGGACTTGCGCTTGAGCTTCTCTTCCTTCTTGCGCTTCTTCGCCAGCTCGCGCTGGCGCTTCTCGTAGGAGTAGTTCGGGGTGGCCAATCAGCCTCCTGGGTGTCAGTGCCTGCATGGTAACCGGGCAGCCCGGCCTGCAGCAGCCGCGCCAGCAGCGCGCCCGGCGTCTCGCCGCCGGCCTCGGCGGCGGCATGGAGCGCCGCCACCAGCGGGG
>NZ_AZND01000271.1:0-4152 GCF_000576205.1 Methylibium sp. T29
CCGGCGCAATGCGGCGAGCGCCGCGCCGTCGCGGGCGTCATGCAGCTGCACCGGGTGCCCGGCCTGGGCCGCCACCTGCGCGATGCCGGCGCCATGATGCCCGCGCCGATCACGCACACCGGCGACTGCGTGTCGAGTGCACGCCTCATGCCGGCCCCTTCGCCCACGGCGGCGGGCGCTTCGCGAAGAAGGCGGCAAAGCCTCGCGCGCCTCGTCGCCCAGGCGCACGCGGCTGATGGTCTGCGCCGTCAGCTCGCGCACCTCGGCCGTGATGGCACCGACCTCGAGGCGGCCGAACAGCGCCTTGATCTCCGCCTGCGCGCACGGACCGTTCTGCAGCAGCTCGGCCGCGAGCGCGTCGACCGCCGCATCCAGCGCGTCGGGCGCCACCACCTGCTGCACCAGGCCCAGCTCGCGGGCCTCGGCAGCGCCGATCCGTGTGGCCGTCAGCGCCAGCCGCTTCGCCTGGCGCTTGCCGACCGCGTTGGTGAGATAGGGCCCGATCACCGACGGCAGGATGCCGAAGCGGGCCTCGCTGACGGCGAACTTCGCGTCCTCGCTGGCCACCGCGAGGTCGCAGGCGCACACCAGCCCGACGCCGCCGCCCAGCGCCACCCCGTGCACGCGTGCGATGGTGGGTTGCGGACAGGCGGCAACACGGTCGAGCATCGCCGCGAAGCGGCGCGCGTCGTCCAGGTTCCACGCCGGCGTGGCGGCGCTGGCACGCTGCATCCAGGCCAGGTCGGCGCCGGCCGAGAAGGCCTTGCCCTGGCCGGCCAGCACGATCACGCGCACCTGCGGGTCGGCCGCGAGCCGGGCATAGGCGGCGTCGAGCTCGCCGATCATCGCCTCGTCGAAGGCGTTGAACACCTGCGGTCGGGCCATCTCCACGCGTGCCACCCCGGAGGACGTCACGTCGATGCTCAATGTGTTCACGGCGGGTTCCTTTTCGGGGCGCTCGGTCGGTCTCGAAGTGCGGGTGTCCTTCGCGGCGCAGTGTCGCCGCGATCGCCTTCCCGCGTCGGCCGGCCGTGCCGGCGCGGTAGCATTCCTCTCGGTCAGGCGCTGCCGGCGGCATTGTCGAGCGGCCCTGCGCCGGCCGTCGATCTGCGGCCCGACCGGACCCCACGCCGTGAACTCTCCGCCGCCGCCCGCCCATCCCGATGCCGTCCGCGACGGATTCGTGTCGATCGCGTGGCGCGACCGCGAAGTGCGCATCGAGTACCGATGGATCGGCCGCGAACACCGCGACGCGCCGCTGCTGGTGTTCCTGCACGAAGGCCTGGGCTCGGTGTCGATGTGGCGCGAGTTCCCGCAGCAGCTGTGCCAGGCCATCGGCGTGCGCGGCCTGGTGTACTCGCGGCCCGGCTACGGCCGCTCCACGCCGCGCGCGGCCGACGAGGCCTGGGACGTGGACTTCCTGCACCGCCAGGCACACGAGGTGCTGCCGGCGCTGTTCGCCGCGCTGGCCATCGACGAGCCGGTGTGGCTGTTCGGGCACAGCGACGGCGGCTCGATCGCGCTGCTGCATGCCGCGCGTTTTCCGGCGTCGGTGGCAGGGCTGGCGGTGCTGGCGCCGCACATCCTCGTCGAGGACATCACGGTCGCGGGCATCGAGCAGACGCGTCGCAGTTTCATGACGACCGAGCTGCCGCAGAAGCTGGCCCGCCACCACGACGACGTCGACTCGGCGTTCTGGGGCTGGAATCGCATCTGGCTGCATCCGTCATTCCGGTCATGGCGCATCGAGGCCCAGATCGCGGCGATCCGCTGCCCGCTGCTCGCGGTGCAGGGGCAGGACGACGAGTACGGCACGCTGGAGCAGGTCCGCGGCATCGCGCGGCGCGTGCCGCAGACGCGCCTGCTGAGCTGCCGCGGTGCGGCCATTCGCCGCACCGCGACCGGCCCGAGGCGGTGATCGCCGCGGTGGCCGCACTGATGGGGTGCACGCCGGCCGCCTGATGCAGCGTGCGCTGCGGGCCGGTGGTCGGCGGGTGTCACGTCCGCGACGCGCGACCCTGGGTTTCCCCGCGGGAGCGGCGCGCGCGAACTACCCCGCCGGGTAGTGACGGTGGGGTAGGGCGCCGCAATCATCCGGCCTCGCCATGTGCTCGCGCTGCGCCGCGAGTCGCGCCCATGCCTCCGGTCGGGCCGATGCCCGCACCGACAAGAACCAGGAGACCCCCATGACCGACAGCCGCGCAAGCACCCCGGCTCCCATCGACTACGGCAAGGCCTACCGCGTGGACGGCAAGGTCGCGCTGATCAGCGGCGCGGCGCGCGGCCTCGGCGCCGAGATGGCAAGGGCGCTGGCGGGTGCCGGTGCGCGCGTGATGGTCACCGACGTGCTGGAGTCGCAGGGTCGCGAGACGGTGGCCGAGATCCGCGCCGCCGGTGGCCAGGCCGACTTCTTCCGGCTCGACACCACCGACGAGGCGCAGTGGGAGGCCGCGATCGCCGTCACGATCGAGCGGCTCGGCGGCCTGCATGTCCTCGTCAACAACGCGGGTATCGAGCGCCTGCAGTTCATCACCGAGACCACGGTCGAGGAATTCCGCAAGGTGCAGGACGTCAACGTGACCGGCGTCTTCCTCGGCTGCAAGCACGCGATCCGCGCGATGCGGCCGGGCGGCGCGGCCGGGCAGGGCGGCTCGATCATCAACCTGTCCTCGGTCGCCGGCCTGGTGGGCTGCATCGGCCTGAGCAACTACTGCGCGTCCAAGGGCGCGGTGCGACTGTTGACGAAGTCGGTCGCCGTCGAGTGCGGGCAGCTCAAGCTCGGCATCCGCTGCAACTCCATCCACCCCGGCGTGGTGTGGACCGCGATGGGGCGCGACCTGTTCCAGCACTTCGTCGACCTGAAGATCATGCCCGACCTGGCGGCCGCGCAGACCGCCTTCGAGACGGCGATCCCGATGGGCCGCTGCGGTGCGCCCGAGGACGTGGCCTCTGCCGCGCTCTACCTCGCCTCCGATGCCGCGAAGTGGGTCACCGGCGCCGAGTTCGTGGTCGACGGTGGCTACACCGCGGTCTGACGAGACTATCAACTGGAGACACAGACATGGGACGCGTGGACAACAAGGTAGCGCTGGTGACGGGCGGCGCCAAGGGGATCGGCCGGGCCAGCGCCCTGATGCTGGCGCGCGAAGGCGCCAGGGTGGTGCTCACCGACGTGGAAGAGGCGCAGGGCACCGCGGTGGCGAAGGAGATCGAGCGCGCCGGTGGCAAGGCGCTGTTCCTCGTGCAGGACGTGACTGATGAGAGTCAGTGGGTCGACGTGGTCGACCGGGCGCGCGCGCACTTCGGCGGCCTGAACATCGTCGTCAACAACGCCGGCATCGGCACCGCAGGCAGTGCGGAAGACGAGACGCTGGAGGCCTGGCGCCGCCTGATGGCCGTCAATCTGGACGGCGTCTTCCTCGGCACCAAGCACGCGATCCGCGCGATGAAGGACGAGGCCGGCGCGGGCTCGATCATCAACATCTCGTCGATCGAGGGCATCGTCGCCGATCCGAAGCTCGCGGCCTACAACGCCAGCAAGGGCGGCGTGCGCATCTTCTCCAAGTCGGCGGCGCTGCATTGCGCGCAAGCGGGCTATCGCATCCGGGTTAACACCATCCATCCAGGCTACATCTGGACGCCGATGGTCGAAGGCTATCTGACCAGCCTCGGCGATGTCGAGGGTGGGCGCCAGGTGATCTCGAAGATGCACCCGATCGGGCGGATGGGTGAACCCGACGACATCGCCTACGGCGTGCTCTACCTGGGCTCCGACGAGTCCTCGTTCATGACGGGCAGCGAGCTCGTCATCGACGGCGGCTACACCGCGCAGTAGCCGCACACCCCCGTGAAAACGCTTGTGGGATGAACGCCGAGACGCTGCAGAAACTACCCGCTCGGGTGGGTCGCCGTGCCCCCCACTGCCTCTCTAATTGTTCGATCGAGAAGCGGCCGGTGGAGGGTTGCGTGCACGCTCGAAGCGGTTCGACATAAACAACTGAAATCAAGAGACCTGGGTGCCTGATGGAAAAGATTGACCTGCGACGCAAGTTGGCGCGATTTGCGCTGGGGAACAGATGGTTGATCCTGCTGGTGATGGGGTTGATCACGGTGTTCTTTGCGGTCGGGCTGGTGCGGGTGGACGTGAAGACG
>NZ_AZND01000272.1:0-4138 GCF_000576205.1 Methylibium sp. T29
CATGCGCGCTTCGCCCGCACGGCTCACCGCTTCGCCCACCGCCTCCGATGGATTCACTGACTCAGCTCGCACTCGGCGCCGCCGTCGGCATCGCCGTCATGGGCCGACGCACCGCCGCCTGGAAGGCCGCGCTGTGGGGCGGCCTGTGCGGCACCCTGCCCGACCTCGACGCCTTCATCGACCACGGTGACGCGATCAGCAACATGACGCTGCACCGCGCCGAGAGCCACGCGCTGTTCTTCCTGACGCTGGCGGCGCCGCTGCTCGCCGCAGCCATCGCCGGGCTGCACCGTGACCGCGCGCACTTCGGCCGCTGGTGGCTGGCCGTCTGGCTCGCGCTCGTCACCCACCCGCTGCTCGACCTGATGACGGTCTACGGCACGCAACTCGCCCGGCCGTTCAGCGACTTTCCGTTCGCCGTCGGCAGCATCTTCATCATCGACCCGCTCTACACGCTGCCGCTGCTGGCGGGTGTGATCCTGGCGCTCGTTGCGTGGCCCGGCCGCGGCTTGCGCTGGAACGCCGCGGGCCTGCTGCTGAGCACCGGCTACCTCGCCTGGAGCGTGATCGCGCAGCAGCATGTGACGAGCCTCGCGCGGGCCTCGCTGCAGGCTCAGGGACTGGCCGCGCGCGACTTGCTGGTGACGCCGGCCCCGTTCAACACCGTGCTGTGGCGCGTGCTCGCCCTCACGCCGGACGGCCACGCCGAGGGCTTCTATTCGCTGCTGGACGACACACCCCACATCAGCTTCGAGCGCTTTCCGCACGACACCGGGCTCCTGCCCCGGCTCGCCGACAACCTCCCCGCACAGCGCATCGCCGCGTTCAGCCACGGCTTCTTCAAGCTCGAGCAGCGCGACGGTCAGGTGCGCATCACCGACCTGCGCATGGGGCTCGAACCGAGCTACTTCTTCAGCTTCGTCGTCGCCGAGCAGCGCGACGGGCGGTTCGAGGCGCGACCGCCACTGCCGGTCGGCGTGCGGCCGGACTTGCAGCGCACGGGCCCGTGGCTCTGGCGCCGCCTGCTCGGCGAACCGCTGCCATCGCCACGCTGACCAGCGCGACCTATTGCACCAGATCGAGCACCTCGATCTGCTCCGGCACGGTCTGGAAGGTTCCGGCCCCCGAAGGCATCTGCATCAGCGGCCTCAAGTCGGCGTCGAACAGCCAGACCGTCGGGTAGACCAGCAAGCGCGAACGCTCGTCGCCGATGGAGCGCTGGAATTCGCCATAAGGCCAGACACTCCCTCCGACGCGGAAGTACAGGCGGCTGGCCGGCACCGACAGCGAACTCCGCAGGTCGACCACGATGTACTTCGCCGCGAAGCGCGGCACCAGCTCCCGCGCGTTCTTTTCCAGGAAGGCCTCGTATTGACGGCAATAGCGACAATCGCTGGCACCGAGGTAGACATAGAGCCTCTTGTTCTCCTGACGCGCCCGGTCGCGCACGGTAGTCAGGTCGAACTCGGTCCGCTCCGGCCCGCCACCGGGCTGCAACACCACCGCGCCATAGGCCGACGGCAGGCCGGCCGCAGAACTGAGCGACGCCAACGACGAGCCCAGCGCCAGCATCAGCACCCACGCGCCAGAGCGCCAGCGGTGCAGCCAGGGCGTCATGCGGGTCGTCTCACTGCACGGCCAGGCGACCCGAGAACCGCCCGTCCTTCGAATCCTCGACCTCGGCCGACAGCTCGCCCCGGGCGTGCGGCACGAAGTTGAAGCGGAAGGTCGGGTTCTCGCTGACCGAGAAATCGAGCTCGGCGTCGAACAGCTTTCGCTGGTCGTAGCTCACCCTGATCGAGCGCACGAAGTGCGGCGGTATGAACATCACTGTCTGGTTGTTGAGCTCGAAGCCGGTGTCGTTGGGGTGCAGCACCGTCACGTCGGCCGCCGTCACGGCGTTCATGCGGGCCGGCTCGGGCAGCTTGAACACCGTCTTGCCGACCAGATGCAGCGCGTCGCGGTTCGGCGGCGCCGAGCAGCCGCCGGAGGTCTTCACGTAGCGGGAATCCATGTGCAGCGAGCCGTCGGACAATTCGCTGATGACCCGCACATGGCTGTACTCGTCGACCCTCAAGCGGGTCTCGAAGTCGGCCTGGCCGAGTTCGGTCGTGAGGTCGAGCACCGCCGCCACGGGCGAGGGGTTCTTGTCCACCAGCACGTACATCTTGCGGACATAGAGCTCGGCGGTCTGCGGCAGCTTCGAGACGATCTTCACCGGCACCGAGGCGCCGTAGGCGGCCCGCAGCGGCACGATCAGCTGCACCTTTCCGGAGTCAGTTTCGATGCGACGCGACGCGAACAGCCGTTGCCGCAGCTTCTCCCACTCGGGCGACGAGTCGGTGTGCGCCACGTTGGTCGGCAAGCCGCCCGGCGCCGCGTGCACCGGCCCCACCACTGCCCCTGCGGCGGCGAACAGCAGCGCCACCAGCCACCCCGCAACGCCCCTCGACGGTCTCGACCGCTTGCTTTCCAGCATCGTGATCCTCCGGATGCCTGCCTCTTACCTGACCAACAGATCGCGCTCCATACGCACGAAGACGATCGATGCGTTGCGCCGGTGGATCGTCTGATACTGGTCCCAGTCCTTGAACTCGGGCAAACCCGCCGCATCCGGCACCTCGCTCAGCGCCGCGTCGGCCCGGGTCAGCTCGATCAGCCGGGATTCGAGTTGGGTCAGGTAGCGGTCCACGCCGTCGATCAGCGCGGCCGACGCGACCGGACCGTGCCCTGGAACCACCTGGCGGATCGGCAGCCCCCGCAGTGCCTGCAGGGCCTGCCGCCAGCCGTCGATCTCTCCGTCCTGCACGTCGGGGATGCGGCGCTGGTCGAGCAGGCCGCCGGCGAACAGCACGCCCGTGCGCCCGTCCAGCACCGCGATGTCGCCCGGCCCGCTCGAATGGCCGTAGTACAGCACCCGGACCGGCCGACCGATCAACCCGGACTCGTAGGGCGCATCGAACTCGGTGTCCGGCTTGAACATCACGGTGCCACGCATCGCCTCCTCGCCGAGCACGCGATTGAGCGTCTTCAGGCAGCCCTCGCAGCGCGCCGTCATCAGCCGCGAGGCCTTGCGCTGCATCTGCACCGGAATGCCGCGCTCTCGGAAGGCCGCAGCGCCGAAGATGAACTCCTGGCGCGCATGCGTGAGCAGGAGCAGCTTCACGGGCTTGTCGGTCACCCTCGCGATCTCGGCCAGCAGCGCCTGGCCATGACGGTAGGACGTGCCGCTGTCGATCGCGATGACGCCGGCGTCACCGACGATGAAGCCGGCGTTGCCCAGCCGGCCCTGGTTGGCCAGGTCCACCTCGCCGGAGCTTCCCTGCACCATGTACACGCCGGACGCCACTTCGACGGCCCTCGGCGCCGTCGGGTCCGCGCCGGGGGCCGCAAGCGTGGCACAGCCGCTCGCCGCGGCCAGGCCGAGGGCGCCGACGAGCGGCAGCAGGATCCTTCTTCTGATGGCGAACTGCACCTTCTTCTTCCAGGGCTCGGGGCTGGAGCGATTCCGGCCCGGCGGCCCGCTGCGCTCTCGTTTTGTCTCCCGACCTCACTGTAGCGGGCCCACCGCACCGACTGCCGCGTGGGGTCGGCCTTCCTCGACTCACGACCGAGCTCGAAGGGCGCGGGCCGGCCGGCGCCCGACCCCGGCGCCGTCAGTGTCGAACTGAACCGGTCCGGCCAGATGCGCCCCGATTCCCGACAATCGAGCCCTCCTCGATGCGGCCTTGCCGGCCCCCAGCCCATGCAACTCTCGGTCCTCGACCAGTCCATCGCACTCGCCGGTGTCGGCGAGGACGCGGCGATCCGCGACACCGTCGATCTCGCCGTGCACTGCGAGACGCTCGGCTACCGGCGCTTCTGGTTGAGCGAGCACCACAACCTGCCGACCATCGTGGGCACCGCGCCCGAGGTGCTGATGGCCGCGGTGGCCGCACGCACCCGCCGCATCCGCATCGGCAGTGCGGGCGTGATGCTGCCGCACTACGCAGCGCTGAAGGTGGCGGAACAGTTCCGCGTCCTCGACGCGCTGGCGCCGGGGCGCATCGATCTGGGCGTGGGCCGCGCGCCGGGCGGCGACATGCGGACCGCGCTCGCGCTCAACCCGCAGGCCCACGGCGCGGCCGACCAGTTCCCC
>NZ_AZND01000273.1:0-4130 GCF_000576205.1 Methylibium sp. T29
CCGCGTCGAGCGAGGCGACGTCGCGCGCCTCGATCAGCCGCAGGTGGCGGCCGCGGTAGCCCAGTCCGTCGAGCAGCGCCTGGCCCACGGCCATCTGGGCCGCCACCGCCGCGCGGTAGTCGGGCGCCTCCTCGTCGGTCATCAGCACCCAGACCTGCGCGGCACCCTGGGCGATGGCCGCGAGCCAGAGGTCGAGCCCGACCGAGGCGGTGTGGAACACATCGACCGGGATCACGCGGGCCGGCACGCCGCGGACCGCGGGATCGGTGCGCGCCGCGCGACCGAGCGCGTCGACCAGCTGCACGCCGGCACCCTGGCTGTGCAGCAGCAGCGCCGCGTCACCCACGAGCTTGGGCCCGCCGGCCTGGCGGTAGGCGGAGAGCAGCGTGCGCAGCCGCCGGCCCTGGTGCGCCGGCGTGGGCGTGGCGTAGGTCAGTGCGCCGCTGGGGCAGACGGTGGTGCAGGCGCCGCAGCCCACGCACAGGTTGGGGTTGACGGCGATGCCACCCTTTTCCGGCCCGTCCTCGCTGCGCCGGCTGCCGATGGCCTGTGCGGAGCACACGTCGATGCAGGCGGTGCAGCCCTCGCGTTCGTTGCGGCTGTGAGCGCAGAGCTTGTGCTTGTACTGGAAGAACTTGGGCTTCTCGAACTCGCCCACCAGCCCGCGCAGGCGCAGCGCCGCGGACACGAGCCGGGCCTCGTCGGCCGCGTGGAAGTAGCCCTGGGGCGGCTGGTGCAGGCCGATCAGCGGCTCGACGCCAAGATCGAGCACGAGGTCGAAGCGCTCGGTGGTCTCGCCCGGCACACGCTGGAAGTCGATGGCGCCGGCGGCATCGCAGACCTTCACGCAGTCGCGGTGGGCGCTGCACTTCGCCAGGTCGACCTGGTAGCTGAAGTCGATCGCCGACTCGGGGCAGGCCTCGACACAGGCATTGCAGCGCGTGCACAGGTCCAGGTCGATGGGATTGGTCGAGGTCCAGGTCGCCTCGAAGGCACCGAGCCAGCCGGTCAGCGCCGTCACCCGGCCCGCGGCGACCGGCAGGCTGCGCGCCTGCGGCAGCCTGCCGCCGGGCGCCGTGAGCAGCAGCGACACGTCGAGTGCGTCCTGCAGCAGCAGTGCTGCGCGCTGCGCCGCGTCGGCCGGGCCGACGATCAGGCAGCGCCCGGCCGAGCGGTAGCCGACGGTGGCGACCGGTTCCGGATCGGGCAACTGAGCCGCTGTCAGCAGCGCGGCGAGCTTGGGCGTGAGCGTCGACGGCCGTGCACGCACGTCCTTCGACCAGCCGCCGGTCTCGCGCAGGTTGACGAAGCGGATCGGCCGCTCCTGCACGCCGGGTGCGCCCTCGGTCTCGGCGTTGAGCTCGAGGAACAGCCGCTGCTCCTGGGTGCAGGCGACCACCAGGTCCTCGCCCGATTTCGCGGCGCGCTGGAACGCGCCGGCCTCGCGGCGGCACAGCAGCGTGTGGACGACGTCGAGGCCGTCAGAGGCCGCCGGCCCCAGCGCGCGTTGCAGCGCCGGGCCGTCCAGCGGCATCGTCTGGTTGCAGTTGCAGATCAGGGTCTTCATCGGGGGCGTGGGGCACGGCGGCGACGGCGGGAGCCTTCGCGCCTGCGTCCTCGGCAGGGGGAAAGGTGGACGGGGACGCTCCGCGACAGGCACCGCGTCGGCAGGGTGGACGGGCGTGGCGGGCGCTTGCGCTGCAGCACGGGCTTCGGCCTCGGCCTGCGCTTCGGCCGCTTCCTCGGCGGCGAACAGGCCCATGAACCTGGCCTGGTTCAGCTGGCGCAGCATGGCCATGGGGATCGGGTCGGGCTGGCTGTAGTCGTCGATGTAGATGTCGAGCCCGTCCATCACGTTGTAGTGCGGGTCGGTGAACAGCTTCTTCACCGCCGCGCGCTTGACGTCCTCGTCGACGCCGCGCGCGACGAAGCGCGACACCTCGTCGCCGGGCCGCAGCGCCGCCACGTCGTCGAGCGTCGCAGCGGTTCGGCGGGCGCATCGGCCGCCGGATCGGCGGGCAAGGTCGGCACGACGGCCGGCGCCTCGACGAGCGCGGCGGGAGCGGCCGGCAGCGGCTCGTCCGGCGGCTGCCGGCCGCCCTTCACCGCGGCCTTGCGGCGCGACCAGCGCGACAGAAAGCCGTCGGCAGCGTCGCTCATCGCTGCTCCGGCGGCAGGAAGGAGGCCGGACGCTTGCGGCGCTTGGGTTCGGGCCGGTAGTGCGCGTCGTTCCAGGCCTGCAGCCAGGCGGTCACGTCGGGCGGCAGCGGCAGGTTGTCGACGCGCTCCTGCGCGTCGAGCCATCGGCCGGCCTCGTTGTACGACAGGCTCACGGTCTCGGGCCAGGCGCGCGAGGGGTCGTCGTCGGCGATGCGCCAACTCACGAACCACACCGGCGCGCCCGAGCTGAGGTTGAGGTAGTAGCCTCGCATTCGTCGGCGAACAGCTCGACGGTGAAACCGGGGTGCAGCCAGCGTGCCAGGCGGCCGTCGTCGCGCAGCAGGCGGGGCGTGGTGCCGAACGCGCCCTCGTCGTCGCGCAGCACCTCGACGAGCCGGAAGCGCCAGTCTTCCCAGCGGTTGGGGCTGGCCTCGCGCTCGATCACCACCGCCACGGTCACGGAGGGTCGCGCTGCCGGGCGATCGCTTCCGTCCATCCGCGTGCTGCCTCCGCTCAGGTGGTCTTGGAGATGCTGATCGTCGGGAACTTGGACGAGTAGTCCTTGGCCTTCTCGGCGATCTTGATCGCGATCTTGCGGGCCACGCTCTTGTAGATGCCGGCGATGTCGCCGTCCGGGTCGCTCACCACCGTGGGCCGGCCGGCATCGGCCTGCTCGCGGATCGCCATGCTGAGCGGCAGGCCGCCGAGGTAGTCGACGCCGTACTCGGTGCTCATCTTCTGGCCGCCGTCGGCGCCGAAGATGTGCTCGGTGTGGCCGCAGTTCGAGCACACGTGCACCGCCATGTTCTCGACCACGCCGAGGATGGGCACGCCGACCTTCTCGAACATCTTCAGGCCCTTGCGGGCGTCGAGCAGCGCGATGTCCTGCGGCGTGGTGACGATCACGGCGCCGGTCAGCGGCACCTTCTGCGACAGCGTGAGCTGGATGTCGCCGGTGCCGGGCGGCATGTCGACGATCAGGTAGTCGAGCTCGCGCCAGTTCGTCTGGCGCAGCATCTGCTCCAGCGCCTGGGTGGCCATCGGGCCGCGCCAGATCATCGGGCTGTCGGCGTCGACCAGGAAACCGATCGACATGACCTGCACGCCGAAGTTCTCGAGCGGCTCCATGCTCTTGCCGTCGGCGCTCTCGGGGCGGCCTTCGATGCCCAGCATCATGGGCTGGCTGGGGCCGTAGATGTCGGCGTCGAGCACGCCCACGCTGGCGCCCTCGGCGGCCAGCGCCAGCGCCAGATTGACGGCGGTGGTGCTCTTGCCCACGCCGCCCTTGCCCGAGGCCACCGCGACGATGTTCTTCACGCCAGGCAGCAACTGCACGCCGCGCTGCACCGCGTGCGAGACGATCTTCACGCCGAGATTCGCACTGACGTTCTCGACGCCGGGCACGCCGCGCGCGGCGGCGATCAGCGCCTTGCGCAGCGCCGCGATCTGGCTCTTGGCGGGATAGCCGAGTTCGACGTCGAACGCGACGTCGCCGCCCTCCAGCTTCAGGTTCTTGAGCTGCCGGGTCGAGACGAAGTCGCGGCCGGTGTTCGGATCGACGACGGCTTTCAGCGCGGCGAGCACGGCGGCGTCGTTCAGGAGCGAGGTCATGGGTCTATGAAGTGGTGTGCAAAGGCGCGGCCGAGTCTAGCCGAGCCCTGCCCCGCGAACCGGTGCGCGACTTCAGGGCCCCGTCGGCCGCAGGGGCAGGGAAATCCAGAACAGCGCGCCCGGCCCGGACGGTGCCGGCGCGAGCCCGACGTGGCCATCGAGCTGCATCGCCTGTTCGCGGCAGATCGCCAGGCTCAGGCCGATGCCGGGCCGGCCCTGGGTCGGCTCGGGCGGCGCAAAGGGGTCGAAGGCCCGCTCGGCATAACCCTCGGGCAGCGCCGGGCCGTCGTCGAGCAGTTCCACCCGCACCGCGTCGCCGTGCCGCGAGGCCGCCACCCGCACCTCGCCGCCGGCCGGCG
>NZ_AZND01000274.1:0-4082 GCF_000576205.1 Methylibium sp. T29
CACCGCCGTCAAGTCGATGGCTGGTGGGGCGCTCCCGCAAGACGTTATCAATCAGATCAAGGCGCTGGAATTCAGTGCCCGGAAATCAGGTCCGGTGTCGCTCATCAAGCGAGCCGGCAATCAAGAACTCAACGGAGCCGTTCGACTGACCCGCTCCCGATGAACTGATCGCCGTCTGCCTTTGACAGCAGGCCGCTAGATCACCCAGCCAAGCCGCCCTAGAGGCGGCTTTTTCATTTGCAGAACCGCCCTTGTGGCGGTTTTTTCGTTTCTGAAAGGACACGTCATGAAGACGTTCGCTGAACAAGTTGTCGACCTGAAGTCGACCCGTGAAGTCAAGGCCGACGCGATGAAGGCCGTCGCCCAGAAGTCGATCGACGAAGGCCGTTCGATGAACACCGCCGAAGCCGAAGAGTTCGACACCCTCGAAGGTGAGATCAAGCGCATCGACGCCGATGTCGCCCGCCTGTCGCGCGTCGCCGAGATGGATAAGCTGACGGCCAAGGCCGTTGACGCTTCGGACAAGTCGGAGCAGCTCACCAAGGGTGCCCTCGATCGCCAGCCGCTCCAGCTCAAGACCGTTGAGAAGCTGGAGCCCGGCATCGCCTTCGCGCGTTACGCCATGTGCCTGACCAAGGCCAAGGGCAACCACGCCCTGGCGTTCCAGATGGCCGAGCGTCACTACCCGCACACCGAAGCCGTCGTCAAGACGCTGAAGGCGCAGTCGGAAGGCGCGAACCTGCGCGAGATGATGCAGATCAAGGCGACCGTGGCCGCCGGCACCAGCATCGACTCGACCTGGGCCGGCCCGCTGGTCTACGCGCAGACGTTCATGGGCGACTTCATCAGCTACCTGCGTCCGCGCACCCTGATCGGTCAGGCTCAGTTCCGCCCCGTCCCGTTCAACGTCCGCATCGGTGGTCAGACCTCCGGCGGCACGGCGGGTTGGGTTGGTCAGGGCAAGGCCAAGCCTGTGACGAAGTTCGATTTCAACGCGACCACGGTGCCGTTCACCAAGGTTGCCGCGATCTCGGTCATCACGCAGGAACTGGCCCGCTTCTCCGATCCGTCGGCCGAAGCCCTGGTGCGTGACTCGCTGGCGGATTGCGTCATCGCTCGCGTGGACACCGACCTGTTCGATCCGGACGTGGCTGCGGTTGCCAACGTGTCGCCGGCCGGCCTGCTGAACGGCGTCTCGCCGGTCGCTGTGGCGGGGAATTCGATCGACTACGTGGACCCGAACACGGTTCGTTGCGCGATCGCTGCCCTGTGGGCTCCGTGGGACTCGACCAACATCGGTGCCCGCCCGGCCTACTACACGACCCCGGCTGTCGCCCGCATGCTCGCGCTGTCGCGTGAGCCCCTTGGTAACGCTGCTTTCCCGGGCGTGACGATGACCGGCGGCACCTTGGACGGCGTGCCCCTGCGGGTCTCGCAGTACCTGGCGAACAACGGCGGTTCGGGTGGTGCTCCGTTCATCCTCGTGGATGAAGCGGAAATCTACCTGGCCGACGATGGCTCGGTGACCCTGGACGCTTCGGACGTGGCCTCGATCCAGATGGACGACGCACCGACCAACAGCTCCAGCACGACCGTGGCCGCGACTTCGCTGGTCTCCATGTGGCAGACGAACAGTGTCGCATTTAGGGCGGAAAGATTCATCTGGTGGGGTGCTCGCCGTTCGGGCGCTCTGCAGTGGATCGACGGCTTCCCGACGACCTGCTGATGAACGGAGGGGCTTCGGCCCCTCCTTTTCTGGAGAACAGATGAAGGTCACACCGATCAAGAAGTTCGGCGCCTACGTGCCGGGCGACCAATTCGACTTGCCGGAGAAGGCTGCTGCCTTGCTCATTCGTGCAGGTATGTTGCGAGCTGCTGATGTCGAGCCTGCTGCTCCACGGCAAAAGCGCCAGTACCGCCGTCGCGATCTACAGGCGCAAGCGTGAAAATCTTCGGGCTGGAGATCACCAAGGCGATGACGCCTGTTCCGACGATGCGCAATGTATGGCGCGTCATCAGCGAACCGTTCTCCGGCGCATGGCAGATGAACGTCGATGAGAAGGTGGGCGACCTCACGACCTACCCGACCCTCTACGCCTGCATCTATCGCATTTCCTCCGACATCGGAAAGCTCCCGTTCCGCCTGCGTCAGCGTGACGAGGCCGGCATCTGGTCCGATGTCCCCAGTGCTGCTTACGATCCCGTTCTGAGAAAGCCAAACGGCTTCCAGACCGCAGGGCAGTTCCGCGAATACTGGCTTCTCACGAAGCTGATTCAGGGCAATGCTACATCCTCAAGCGCCGCGACAACCGCGGCGTCGTGACCCAGCTCTACATCCTCGATCCGTGCCGGGTCATGCCGATGGTGTCGGACGCTGGGAACGTCTACTACCAACTCCAAACGGACGCGCTGAACACGCTTCCGAACGGCTACCCGGCCGAGAACCTGATCGTCCCCGCGAGCGAGATCATCCACGACCGCTGCATGACGATCCATCACCCGCTGATCGGTGTTCCTCCGCTGTCTGCTGCCTACTGGCCGGCGCTGAAGAACATGAAGATCCTCCGTAGTGCAACGGAGTTCTTCGCGAACAACGCCCAGCCTGGAGGCCTCCTGACAGCCCCTGCGGGGATGACCGAAGACGATGCGAAGGCAGTGCAGACCTATTGGGACCAGAACTTCAACGGCACCAAGTCTGGCAAGGTCGCAATCATCGGTGCGGACATGCGGTTCACGCCGTTTGCGATGAAGTCCATCGACTCACAGATGGTCGAGCAGATGCGCTATTCGGACGAGCAGATCTGCCAGCCGTTCGGCATCCCTCCTTTCAAGGTCGGCATCGGGACCATTCCTCCCGGCTTGGGTGTGGATGGACTGAACCAGCTCTATTACGCCGACGCCCTGCAGACCCACATCGAGCACATGGAAAGCCTGCTGGATGAAGGTTTGAAGATTGCGGCGCCAAGAGGCATTGAGCTAGACCTTGACCCGCTTCTGAGAATGGACGAGGCCAAGCGCGCAGAAGTCGAAACCAAGCTGGTCGCCGGCAAGATCAAGACGCCGGACGAAGGCCGCGCGCGTTTCAATCTTGCCTCGACTGGCGGCGGCGGGGCACTCTACGGACAGCACCAAGATTATCCGCTGGCAATGCTTGAGAACAGGGGATCCTGGGATCCGAACATGATTCAGAACCAGCCGAAGCAGCAGGCGCCTGCAACTGAACCTGTCGCCGAGCCTGCCGAAATCTCCGATGAGGACAAGGCAATGATTGCAGAGGCCCGCTCCATCGTCGCAACACAGAAGGCCATCGCGGCCATGCGGGGGGCCATCAATGTTTGATGCCGAGGCGTTTGGCAAAGCTATGGGCGAAGCAATCCGCAATGCCGTAGAGCCGTTGCAGAAGCGCATTGATGCTCTTGAAGGCAAGCTGGAAAAGGAGCTTGGAGACCTCGCGCACGACGTGCAGGATGCTGTGCAGACTTTTCACGATCGGCCAGCGCCGAAGGACGGCAAGGACTGCGACATGGCGGTGGTCAAGTCGATGGTCGATGAGGCCGTGAAGGCGATCCCCGCTCCTACGAATGGCAAGGACGCAGACCCCGAGCAGATCGCCGGCATGGTGAAACTCGCCGTCGCTGCGATCCCGCCTGCGAAGGACGGCCGGAGCCCGAGCCTGGAAGAAGTCGCGCCGATGATCCGCGCCGAGGTCGAGAAGGCCGTCGCCGCGCTGCCGAAGCCGAAGGACGGAGACCACGGCAAGAGCGTCACGCTGGACGATGTTGCACCAGTCATCCGCGCCGAGGTCGCCAAGGCTGCGGCATCGATTCCTCCAGCGAAGGATGGTGTCGGTCTTGCTGGTGCAGTGATCGACCGCGACGGGAACCTAATTGCCACGCTGACCAATGGTGAGGCCAAGTGCCTCGGACCAGTGGTCGGAAAAGACGGCCAGGACGGCATCGGCTTCGATTCCTTCGATATCGAGTACCTCCCCGACACGCACGAAGTCTCCGTCAAGGCGACCGCTCTCGGGCGGACCAAGGAAGCCCGTTACCCGGCTGGCGGTATCCGTCCCGCTGGGTATT
>NZ_AZND01000275.1:0-4069 GCF_000576205.1 Methylibium sp. T29
TGGGCGAGACGATGTGGCTGCTGGAGGCGCAGCGCGGCGACGGCAGCGACGGCGCCGCCTCGCCGTCCCGGCTCAGCGCAGCGGCGCTGACGCCGCGCGAGACCGAAGTGCTGTCGTGGCTGGCCAAGGGCAAGACCAACCGCGACATCGGCGACATCCTCGGCGTGAGCCCCCGCACCGTGAACAAGCACCTCGAGCACATCTTCGAGAAGCTCGGCGTGGAGACGCGCGCGGCGGCGGCGGCACTGGCGAGCACGCAGTGGGGTGGCGATTAGGGCTGTTCGACGCGACCGGAGGGCTCGCTATACTTCCGCTCACAGCGCCGATTTGATCCGGATTGCGGGCGCTCAACAAATGCAGCTAAAGAGGGGCCCTCGACCGTTCACCACCGTCACCCGGCCTCGCTAGCGCAGCGACGCCGGGTTGTCTTTTTCTTGGGTTGAATATCGGGATGGCTTCGGTCGGCATCGTCACTCCACAGTCCCTGCGCCTGAACGCGCCGCTGCCGCTGCGCAGCGGTGCCGTGCTCGACGACTGCACGCTGGTCTACGAGACCTACGGCACGCTGAATGCGGAGCGCAGCAATGCCGTGCTGGTGTGCCATGCGCTCAACGCCTCGCACCACGTGGCCGGTCGCTACGAGGGCCAGGACAAGAGCGAAGGCTGGTGGGACAACCTGATCGGGCCTGGCAAGCCGCTGGACACCGACCGGTTCTTCGTCATCGGCGTCAACAACCCGGGCTCCTGCTTCGGCTCCACCGGGCCTGCCTCCACTGACCCGAAGACCGGCCGGCCCTACGGCGCGGACTTCCCCGTCGTCACCGTCGAGGACTGGGTCGACGCCCAGGCCCGGCTGCTCGACGCGCTGGGCATCGAGCAACTGGCCGCGGTGATCGGCGGCAGCCTGGGCGGCATGCAGGCGATGAGCTGGACCGTGCGCTACCCGCAGCGTGTGCGGCACGCCATCGTGGTGGCCTCGGCGCCGAACCTGTCGGCCCAGAACATCGCGTTCAACGAGGTGGCCCGGCGCGCCATCGTCACCGACCCCGACTTCCACGGCGGGCACTTCTACGCCCACGGCGTGGTGCCCAAGCGCGGCCTGCGCGTGGCGCGCATGGTCGGCCACATCACCTACCTCAGCGACGACGTGATGGCGAGCAAGTTCGGCCGCCAGACACTGAACCCCGAGCTCGCCTACAGCACCCAGGACATCGAGTTCCAGATCGAGAGCTACCTGCGCTACCAGGGCGACAAGTTCAGCGACTACTTCGACGCCAACACCTACCTGCTGATCACGCGCGCGCTCGACTACTTCGATCCGGCGCGCGAGTTCGACGGCGACCTGAGCCGTGCGCTCGCCGGCGCCACGGCGAAGTTCCTGGTGGTCAGCTTCACCACCGACTGGCGCTTCTCGCCCGAGCGCTCGCGCGAGATCGTCAAGGCCCTGGTCGACAACCGGCGCGACGTGAGCTACGCCGAGATCGACGCACCGCATGGCCACGACGCCTTCCTGATGACCGACGCGCGCTATCACAACGTGCTGCGCGCCTACTTCGCCCGCATCGCCGACGAAGCCGTGGCACCGGCAGGTGGGATCAAGGGGTTCGCGGTATGAACGAGACGATGCAGAGTCCCCCGCGGGCCGAGCGCCGGGCCGCTCCCGAGCCGGCCCGCATCCCCTCGGGGGATCGGTTGGCGTGTGCGCCAGACGAGGGGAGGCCATGAGCGAGCGGAAGGACCTGGAGCTGATCGCGCAGCTCGTGCCGCAGGGCTCGCGCGTGCTCGACCTCGGCTGCGGCAACGGCGCGCTGCTGGCGCTGCTGCGCGACACCCGCGGCTGCACCGGCTACGGCGTCGAGCTCGACGACGCCAAGGTGCACGACTGCGTGCAGCGCGGCGTCAACGTGATCCAGCGCAACCTCGACGAGGGGCTGGCCATCTTCGCCGACCAGGCCTTCGACGTGGTGCTGCAGCTCGACACGCTGCAGAACCTTCGCAACACCGAGGCGATGCTGATCGAGACGGTGCGCGTGGGCCGGCTCGGCATCGTCAGCTTCCCGAACTTCGCGCACTGGCCCAATCGCGTGTCGGTGCTGCGGGGCCGGATGCCGGTGACCAAGGTGCTGCCCTACCAGTGGTACGACACGCCCAACATCCGCGTCGGCACCTTCGCCGACTTCGAGGTGCTGGCTCGCAAGAACGGCCTGCGCGTGCTCGACAGCTTCGGCCTGCAGAACGGCCACGCGGTGCGGCGCTGGCCCAACCTGATGGCCGGCACGGCGCTGTTCAAGTTCGAGCGGGCCTGATCTGGCGCAAGGCGCATCCCCCGGGAATACGAAGACCTTACAGGGGTCGCGAGTGTGGCGCGGATGTTGCATCCGTGTGTGACGCAATGCGCGCGGCGTCACAGTTTTCGCTTATTGTCGCGACTGTCGGCACGCGTCGACCGAGATGCCCGTGCCGTTCAATGTAACCAGAGACGAGGAGCGTATTCGTGAGCGATGACTTCATTCGGGAAGGGGAGCTGACCGACATCCGCAGCTATCCGGCGTGGGCGCAAGACCTGGTCGAGAGCTGCGCCGAGACGCGCGAACGCGTGGCCTCGCACGAGCTCTTCCATCGCATGCGCGACAACGAGCTCGACGCCAACCAGATCAGCACCTTCCTGGTCGGCGTGTGGCCGGTGATCGAGCAGTTCCCGCAGTACATGGCGCAGAACCTGCTGAAGCTGCAGTACGGCCGGGCCCGCGGTCACGACCTGGCGCGCCGCTACCTGATCCGCAACATCCGCGTCGAGCAGAACCATGCCGACCACTGGGTCGAATGGGCCGTCGCCAGCGGCGTGAGCCGCGACGAGCTGCTGTACGGCGAGGTGCCGACCGAGACGCACGCGCTGTCGCACTGGTGCTGGCACACCTGTGAACGCGACACCCTGGCCGCCGCGATGGCCGCCACCAACTACTCGATCGAGGGCGTGACCGGCGACTGGTCGGCGCTGGTCTGCTCGTCCGACGTGTACGAGCAGAGCTTCCCGCTCGAGGTGCGCGCCAAGGCCATGAAGTGGCTCAAGCTGCATGCCAAGTACGACGACACCCATCCCTGGGAAGCGCTCGAGATCATCTGCTCGATCATGGGCACCGACCCGACGCAGCGCGGCGTGTCGCTGATCCGCTCGCGCGTGCTCAAGAGCTACGAGTACATGCGGCTCACGCTCGACTACTCGCTCAACGCCGAGCAGGTGGCCACCATCCCGGGTCAGCTGCTCTCGCTGGTCTACCCGGAGGAGCGCAAGCGCGCGGCCTGAAGCGTCGGATGACCGGCCTGCGCCCGCCCATGGGCGGGGCTCACGGCCTCGCCAGGGTGCGAACCCGGCGAGGCCGTGTTGTTTTCAGCGGGGGTTGTTGCTGCTGACGGCCACCGGCGCGGCGGCGGCATCGGTCGGGGCGGTCCAGCCGCCGCCCAGCGCGCGGTAGACGCTGACCAGCGCGGTGGCCGTGGCCACCTGGGCCTGCACCAGCTGGTCGCGGCTGGCGAGCACCTCGCGCTCGGCGTCCAGCACCACCAGGAAGTCGGTCACGCCGCGTCGTAGCGGAGCCGGGCCAGCCCGGCGGCCTCCTCGGCGCTGCGCGCGGCGCGGTCCAGGCGTTCGGCACGCTGCGCGTTGCGGGTGAACTGCGTCAGCGCGCCTTCGGTTTCCTCCAGCGCGGTCGCCACCGTCTGCTCGTAGCTCGCGAGGCTGGCCTGGGCTCGCGCCTCGCTGGCGGCGATGCGCGAGCGCACCCGGCCGAAGTCCAGCACGCTCCAGCTCAGGCCCGCGCCCAGCGAGTAGATCGCCGATTCGCTGCGGCCCAGGTCACCGAGCGTGGCCGCATTCAGGCCCAGCAGGCCCGACAGCGAGATGCGCGGATAGAGATCGGCCTTGGCGACGCCGATGTTGGCGGTGGCGGCGGCAAGCTGGCGTTCGGCGGCGATCAGGTCCGGACGGCGCGCCAGCCAGGCCTCCGTGGTGCCCAGCGGCAGCGCCGAGAGGTCGGTCACCGGCAACCCGGGCAGCGCGGCCGGCGGCGCG
>NZ_AZND01000276.1:0-4065 GCF_000576205.1 Methylibium sp. T29
CTCCTCGGCCGTGGCCGGCGCCGCGCCGCCAGCCGGCGGGCGCAGCAACTGCCACAGGCCGAACGCCAGGCCGATCAGTGCCACGCCCATCAGCGCGCGCAGCGAGCGCGGCGCATGCGCGTCGAGCTCGAACTGCCACCACAGCCGGTTGCTGTAGGCGACCTCCTGGTAGGCGAAGAACAGCACCCACGCGCAGGCGGCGATCACGCCGCCCAACGCCAGCAGCCACCCGGGCTCGAGACGCTGCGCGAACAGCGAGGAGCGGCGGTCGAACTGCCGGCGCGAGATCAGCAGCAGCAGCGCCAGCGTCGACAGCAGCGCCGCCTCGTGCAGCGCAATGCCCTTGGGCAGCGCCAGCACCGCCGCCACGACCGCCAGCACCAGCGCCGCCCACCAGGCCGCGTCGAGCCGGTGCAGCAGCCCGCGCGCGACCAGCAGCAACCCCAGGCCGGCGACGCTGCCGAGGAAATGCGAGGCCTCGATCAGCGGCAGCGGCAGGTCGAGCGCTGCGAGGATCTGCCGCGCATCCTCGGTCACCGGCGTGACGCCCGAGACCAGCAGCCACAGGCCGGCCACCAGCGTCAGCGCAGCCATCAACCGAGGACTGAGGCGCACCGCCAGACGGCCGACCGGCGCGGCCACGCCGGAGCGCAGTTCGTAGGACGCCAGCAGCGCCGTGGCGAGCACCAGCGGCAGCACGTAGTAGAGACCTCGGTAGAGCAGCAAGGCGCCCAGCATCGCCTCGGTCGGCACGTGCGCGCCGCTGGCCAGCAGCATCACCGCCTCGAACACGCCCACGCCGCCTGGCACATGGCTCAGGATGCCGGCCGTGATCGCGATGGCATAGAAGGCCATGAAGGTCGGCAGCGCGATGCGGTCGTCGGGCAGCAGGAACCACAGTGCCGCGGCCGACGCGCCGAGCTCGAGCGCCGAGATCACCAGCTGGCGCAACGCCAGGCCCGCCGACGGCAGCCGCAGCGTCCAGCGCGGGCCCACGCTCAGCGTGCGCTGCCGCAGGCACAGCCCCAGGAAGACAGCCAGCGCCAGCAGCAGCACCGCGGCGCCGGCGCGCAAGCCTCCTGGTCGCGTGTGCAGCAGCGACGCCACGTCGTCGGCCCCCCACAGCAGCCCGAGCGCGCCGAAGGCGGTGATGCCCAGCGTGAACGCGGCAGCGTTGAAGGCGATCACCCGCGCGATCTGCGGCGGCGCCAGTCCGGCCGCGGCGTACAGCCGCATCCGCACCGCGCCGCCGGTGAGCGGGCCGAGGCCGATGGTGTTGGCCAGCGCGTAGGCGACGAACGAGGTCAGCAGCACCGTGCTGCGCCCGACCCTGGCGCCTGCATAGACCAGCGCCGACGCGTCGTACCCGGCCAGCGCGAGATAGCTCGCCGCGGTGGCGAGCAGCGCGAACGCGATGTCCGACGGCGGCGTGGCGTGCATCGCGGCCATCACGTCGGCATAGCGCACCTCGCGCAGCAGGCCCTGCAGCGCCAGCGCCACGGCACCCGCCAGCAGCATGGCCAGTGTCGTGAGCACCCAGGGCCGCAGGCGCGGCCACCACTCGCCCAGCCAGGGCGCGGGCGGTCGGGGTCCGAGCAGCGACGCGGGGCTGGGCTCGGTCACGGGGCAGCGGCCCTGCGGCAGGCGATCGCGCTCAACCGGCCGGCGACGGCATCACGACGACGCCGTCTTCATCGGCATACAGCCAGTCTCCCACCTGCACCCACACGCCCTGCACCTGCACCGCCACGTCGCGCTGGCCCTCGTTGCGCTTCTCGGTCGGCAGCGGCATCAGCGCCAGCGCGCGGATGCCCACCGCGCTGGCCGCCAGCTCCGCCGCGTCGCGCACGCACCCGTTCACCAGCACGCCGGCCCAGCCGTTCTTCGCGGCGGCCGCGCCGATGTTGCCGCCGACCAGCGCGCGGCGCAGCGAGCCGCCGCCGTCGACCACCAGCACGCGGCCCTGGCCGGGTTCGTCGAGCGCGAGCTTCACCAGGCTGTTGTCCTCGAAGCACTTCACCGTGCTCACCGGCCCGGCGAACTTGGCGACGCCGCCGTAGCTGTGGAACACCGGCGGCAGCACGCGGAAGGCGCCGTCGGTGTCGTTCTTGTGCGCGTCGCACAGGTCGCAAACTGCAAATTCGGGGGCCGGGCCGCTCATGCGTTCTCCACTTTCCTGATCGGGGGTTTCACGTCCTCGCGGCGCGGCGGCAGCATCGGCTGGTGCTCGCGCGCGGGGTTGAGGATGATGGCGGTCGAGGTCTCGGCGAGGATGCAGAACCTGGTGACCACCGCGTCGAGATGCGCCACGTCGATCACGGCGATCTCGAGGATCCAGCTGTCCTCGCCGGTCACGTTGTAGGCATTGATGACCTCGGGCGTCTGCTGCACCAGCTTCACCACGCGTGCGTACTCGGCGCGGCCCACGCGGATCATCGCGCGGATGCCGTAGCCCAGCGCCTGCAGGTTGACCGTGGCGCGGTAGCCGGTGATGACGCCGGCCGCCTCGAGCTTGCGCACGCGCTCGGTCACGGCGGGCTGGCTCAGGTGGACGCGCCGGCCCAGCTCGGCCATGCTCAGCCGGGCCTCGGCCTGCAGTTCGGCCAGGATGCGCGTGTCGTAGGCGTCGAGACTCATCGCGGCGGACATGATGAAGCCTAGCACGCGATTTTCCTGCGAATCGAAGGCCGCGACGCCGTCTTTCCTTGATTGCTCTCTTCAACCCCCGCGCGCCGCTCCCTAGCATCTGCGCATGAGTTCGCTGGCCCCTCCCCTGAGCCCACCGCACCCTGCGCTGTCGCCGCTGGTGCTCGCCTGCCTCGCCGCCACCTGGCTGGTCTGGGGCTCGACCTACCTTGCGATCAAGTTCGCGCTGGTCAGCTTCCCGCCCTTCCTGCAGATGGGCTCGCGCTTCCTCGTCGCCGGCGCGCTGCTGGCGGCGTGGATGCGCTGGGTGAAGCAGGTGCCGTGGCCGAGCGCCCGGCAGTGGCGGCACGCACTGCTGGTCGGCGCGCTGATGCTGGGCGGCGGCATGGGCGGCACCGCCTATGCCGAGCAGAGCGTGGGCTCCGGCCTCGTGGTCGCCTTCATCGCCGTGGTGCCGGTGATGATGGCGGCCGGCCTGATGCTGTGGCGCGTGTTCCCGAGCCGGCTCGAGGCGGCCGGCATCGCCATCGGCCTGGCCGGGGTGCTGATGCTGACCCGGGGCGCCGGCTTCCAGGCCTCGACGTCCGGCCTGGCGGCGATCGCGCTGGCCTGCCTCACCTGGACCGCCGGCAGCCTGCTGAGCCAGCGCCGCACGCCGCTGGCGCCCGGCGCGATGGGCTTCGCGAGCGAGATGCTGTGCGGTGGCGTGGTGCTGCTGGCGATGGCCGCGCTGCATGGCGAATACGCCACGTTCGCTCGCCAGGGGGCGCCGGCACCACTGGCCCTGGCGGCCTGGCTCTACCTGGTGGTGTTCGGGTCGCTGATCGCCTTCAACGCCTACATGCTGCTGCTCGCGAAGGCGTCGCCGGGGCTGGCGTCGAGCTACTGCTTCGTGAACCCGGTGATCGCGCTGCTGCTCGGCGTGTGGCTCGGCGGTGAAACCGTCAGCGGCTACGAGTGGGCCGCGGCCGGCGTGGTGCTGGTCGGCGTGGTGCTGCTGCTCGCCGGACGGCGGCCCGCGGCGGCCTGAGTCCGGCGCGGACGTTCAGGGCTTGGCGTCGATGCGCGATGCGCGCAGCAGCACCGCGCCGTCGGCATCGGCCAGCGTCAGGAAGCCGTGTGGCGGCACGCGCGCGCTGGCCGCGCGCTCCAGCGCCGTGAGCACGCGGTCCTCCTGCTCCATGGCCTGGGTGGCGCAAGCCATGCGCGTGGTGACGATGGGGCCGATCTTCAGCGTGTTGCCGGTGAGCGTGTAGCGACCGCGCAGCGTGTTGCAGCTGCCGTTGCCGGCCAGTTGGCCGTCGGGGCCGAAGTCGACGCGGGCCGCGCTGCGGTCGAGCAACGGCTCGCTGCGGGCCTGCTCGATGCGCCAGGCCCCGAGCACGGCCGGGTCGGGCGCTGCAGCCACGTTCGGCGGGG
>NZ_AZND01000277.1:0-4058 GCF_000576205.1 Methylibium sp. T29
GTGCGTCAGCGCGCCGAGGCCGTGGCCTGCCCGCCCTCGGTCAGGCCGGCACCGAGCCGGATGCTGCCGTCGGGCAGCGGCACGATCAGCGGGGCCACGACGACGCGCACGACACCCTTCTCGGTCATGTCGAGCTCGCGCGCCGTGCCGGGCGACAGATCGACGATGCGGCCGTCGGCATAGGGACCGCGGTCGCGGATCTTCACGATCGCGCTGCGGCCGTTCTCGAGGTTCGTCACCTTGGCCACGGTGCCCAGTGGCAGGGTCTTGCTGGCCGCGTTGTTCGACGTCGGATCCATGCGGCCCCCGTCGGCCATCTTGCGGCCCGCGAAACTGTGGTGGTAGTACGACGCCTTGCCCTTGCGCACCTGTCCGCTGCGGTCAGGGGTGAGCGTGCGCTGGACGGCGATCGCCTCGGCGTCGGTCAGGGCCGAGGCCGGCATCGGCGCGGCGGCCAGCAGCGCGATCGCCGCGGCACAGCTCGCAAGCCAGGTCGGAGTGAAGGCGGGGTTCAGGTTCATGTCTCACCTCATCGAGGGCCACGCGAGGCGAGCGGCGGCGGAAGGCCACCGTGCCTCGGAGCGTGAGGTCAGTGTCGGCAACCGCGCCGCCGGGAGCGATCGGCCGACGGCGTGTCGGCGTGTAGGACGACGGCCTCAGTTATTCAGAGCGCGCGGCTCAGCGTGATGCTGCCGAACGAGGGGCGCTCCTGCTGCCCACGGAACTGGCGGGTGCCGTAGTTGCGCGCGAACGCGAGCTTCCAGTCACCGCCGAGCACGGCGACACCGAGAGCCACGTCGGCCACCAGCGGCCGCTTGTGCACATGGTGGCTGTCGCGGAAGCTGTTGCCGTCGAGGGTGATGTCGTGCAGCACCAGGCGCGCGTCGGTGTTCACGAAGGCATGCCATGACCAGCCGCCCGACGACACGGCAGCGCGCAGCGGCGCGGTGTTCTCGCCGGCCGGCCGCAGCGGGCTGGAGCCGAAGTCGTCGGGCAGCCGGTAGCCGAAACGGATCTCGAAGCCGACGTTCGCGCCGGTCAGGAAGTTGCCGACCGTGCCGCCCCAGTGCGTGATCGCGTCCCAGCGCAGGCTGTCGCTCGCGGGCAGCAGCGCGTGGCTGCCCCAGCGCCGCGAGCGCTCGTGCAGCAGCATGACCACCGGCTCGTTCTTCAACTGGTGGTCCCAGCCGCGGAAGCGCTCCGAGCCGAACACGCGGTGGAACAGCTTCTGCGTGCGCTCGGCCTGCGAGGCCGGACCGACCACGCCGAGCACGATCTGCGAGGCCCAGAGCTCGTCGCCGAGCCGCGCGTTGTAGCCGGCACTCAGCAGCAGCGCGCCGGCATAGGGCCGGTCGTCGACGATCAGGTCGCTGCGCTCGGGATCGTTCGGGGTGTAGATGGCCTGGCCGAGACCGAAGACCAGGTTGCGCTGCTCGTAGTGCGCCGGGCTCAGCCACTCCAGCTCACGGTTCAGCCAGCGCGCCGGCCCCGACAGGCAGGCATCGCCGTCGTGCGGATCGAGGTTGGGCGTGACGGCCTTGATCTGCAGGCCGCTGCTGTAGCCCTGGTCCTGGCGCGCGATCACGTCGTTGTCGAGGCGCAGCACCAGCAGCGCGGGATTCAGCGCACCCGGCACCACCCGGCGGCAGGCTGCCTCGTCGGCTGCTTGCGCCGACGTCACCTGACCCAGAAGGACGAGCAGGGCCAAGCCGGCAAACAGCGTTTGCGCCGCGCAAACGGCGGTCGCGGCGACGTCGCGAAATTTCATGGGCGCGAAGGGTAACAGCGCCGCGCGCCGCGTGTTCGTCACAGCCGTCCGCAGGCCGCTGTTCTACGATGCACCATGGACCCCTACGACCACGATCTCGAACGCGGCCTGCGCAACCGCCGCGCCCTCCTCGGCGATGCTGGGTGGACAAGTCGATCGCCAGCGCGAACGCCTTCACCGCTGACTTCCAGAACTTCATCACCCGCTATGCCTGGCACGAGGTGTGGGGACGGCCCGGGCTGGACGCGAAGACCCGCCGTGTCATCGTGCTGGCCATCACCTGCGCGCTGGGCCGCTGGGAGGAGTTCGAGCTGCACCTGCGCGCCGCGCTGGTGGGCGGCTCGGGCGCGAGCCTCGGTGCCGGCGACGACGCCCCCACCGCCCTGACACCCGACGAGGTGAAGGAGGTCCTGATGCAGGCCGCCATCTACGCCGGCGTGCCGGCCGCGAACACCGGCATGTCGATCGCGGTGAAGCTGCTGCGCGAGCTGGGCCACGCGCTGCCGCCACTGCCGGCCACCGAGGTGGCCCACACCGGCAGCGGCCGCTCCTTCCGCAGCGCCGGCACGCCCGCGCTGCACTACACCGTGCGCGAACCGCGTTCCAAGGCGTCGCCCCGCAGCACCGTGGTACTGAGCCACGCGCTGGGCTGCGACGTGAGCCTGTGGGATGCGCTGGCCAATGCGCTGGCCGCCGAGCACCGCGTGATCTGCTACGACCACCGCGGCCACGGCGATTCCGAGGCGCCGGCCGGTCCGTACACGATGGCCGAACTGGCCGACGACGCCGAACGCCTGCTGGCCGAACTGGACACCGGCCCGGTGGTGTGGATCGGCCTGTCGCTGGGCGGCATGGTCGGCCAGGAGCTGGCGCTGCGCCATCCGCGGCGCGTCGAGGCGCTGGTGATCGCGAACTCGAGCGCCGGCTTCGACGAGGCCGACCGCAACGCATGGCAGCAGCGCATCGACGCCGTCGCGCAGGGCGGCGTCGACGCAGTGGCCGACGCGGCGATGCAGCGCTGGTTCACGACGGACTTCCGCAGCGCGCAGCCGGCCACGGTCGCGCGCTGGCGCCGCCGGGTCGCCAGCACGTCGGCACGCGGCTATGTGGCAGCGTCGCAGGCCGTGATGCGGCACGACACGGCCGCGCGCCTGCCGCAGATCAGCGCGCCCACGCTGGTGATCGCCGGCGCGCTGGATCCGGGCACGCCGGTGGCCATGTCGCAAGCGATCGCTGACGCCGTGCCCGGGGCGCGGCTGGTGGTGCTCGACGACGCGGCCCACCTGAGCGTGCTGGAACAACCCGCGGCGTTCACCGCCGTGGTGCACGACTTCCTCGCCGCCCTGGCCTGACGGCGGGGAACCGACGGAGGCATTCGGCCACCAACCGTGTCGCCGGTCATGCGGTTCACGCCGCTGCTTACGTTTTGTAGCCCGAACCGCGGCTCGGATGGTGGGAGGATAGCGGTGTGAAACAGTCCTTGCGCGCGCTCGCCGTGGTGGCGCTCGCGGCCCTCGGGATCGCGGGTTGCAGCACCTCCAAAACAGAGATCGGTGGCCCCTCCGACATGGCCATCGCCGACCAGGCCCCACCGCAAGAGGGCGGTGTGGGGCGCTGCGAGAAGCGGCTCGGCACCGTGGCGATCACCGAATCGGAGGTCAACAGCCAGGCGCTGATGTCGGCCGGCCTGCCGCGCTCGATGGCGCCGCTGGTGCGCCACCTGCTGATCCGCAGCGGCTGCTTCAACGTGGTCGACCGCGGCGCGGCCTACTCGCTGCTCGAGGCCGAGCGCAGGCTGCGCGAGCAGCTCGGCACCGACGCCAACGCGACGGTCGCCCGGCACCTGCAGCCGCTCGACTACATCCTGCGCGCAGAGATCGTGTTCGCCGAACAGATCGGCCAGAGCAAGGGTGTGCTCGGCGGCGTGTTCGGTGACGTGATCGGCGGCATCGGCGGCCAGTACAACAAGAAGGAAGCGGTGGTGCTGCTGAGCGTGGTGGACGCGCGCACCAGCGAGATCACGAGCTCCGTGTTCGGCCGTGGCACCAGCGATTCGGCCGGCCTCGGCAGCCTGGTGCTCAGCAGCGGCGTGTTCGCGATCGATGGCGGCTGGGCCGACACGCCGCAGGCGAAGACGGTGGCCGCTGCGCTGGTCGACGCCTGGAACCGCACGCTGCCCAAGCTGCCGGCGGCCGACATCGCGCCGCCCCCGAAGGCCAAGCCCGTCGTGGTGCCGGTGGAACCGCCCGCACCCGTGCCCTTGCCGCTCCCGCTCGAGCCGTCTGCCGCA
>NZ_AZND01000278.1:0-4051 GCF_000576205.1 Methylibium sp. T29
CTGCGGCCTCGGGGGGTGGCGTGGCGCCGGGTGCCGCGGCGCCGGCGTTGACGACGGGAGCCGTGATCGGTTCGGGCGACGGGGCGGTGGCGCAGGCTGCCAGCACGAGCGTCAGGGCCAGCACGGACAGCGTGGCGCGACGCTTCGGCGTGAGCAGCAGGGCGGTCATCGGAATTCGTTCTTCCACTGTCGCAACGCCGCGAGCACGCTCACCGCATCGTCGCCGGCGGCGCCATGCGCGCGGGCACTGGTTCGGACCTGCGCGCTCGTGACGCGCAGAAAGGGGTTGACCTGTCGTTCACGCGCCACCGTGCTGGGCAGCGTGGGCAGGTCGCGTTGTCGCAGCGACTCGCACTGCGCAACGTAGTCGATCAGATCGGCGTTGCCGGGTTCCACGGCGCACGCGAATTTCAGGTTGCCGAGTGTGTACTCGTGGGCGCAGCACACCCGCGTGTCGCCGGGCAGCGCGGCCAGGCGCGACAGCGACGCATGCATCTGCGCCGGCGTGCCCTCGAACAACCGGCCGCAGCCACCACTGAACAGCGTGTCGCCGCAGAACAGGATGGGTGCTTCGCCGGCCGGCTGGCCGAAGTAGGCGATGTGGCCAGCGGTGTGGCCGGGCACGTCGATCACCTCGAAGCGCGTGCCGAACAGCTCGATCGCATCGCCGTCGCGCAGCGGCAGGCAGGGCTGCGGGATGGTCTCGCGCGCCGGACCGTAGACCGGTCCGCGGCCGTCGGGCAAACGTGCACGCAGCGCGTCGACGCCGCCGACGTGGTCGCCGTGATGGTGGGTCACTACAATCGCCGCGAGCTTCAGTGACCGCTCGTCGAGCGCGCGAGTCACCGGCGCGGCTTCCCCCGGATCGACGACGATGGCCGACACGCCATCGTGGAGCATCCAGATGTAGTTGTCCGTGAAGGCGGGAACAGCGATCAGGTTCATGGTGCAGGAAGCGTCGAGTATAGATTTGCCCTTGTGGCTGCAGACCCCGCCCGGCCGGTACGTGTTGGCGTGGGAACAGGCGCGCATCGAAACGCATGTGGCCGATGTGTTCGGATTTCACGCATTGCAGCTCGGCCTGCCGGAGATCGATGCGCTGCAGGCCAACCGCATGCCGCACCGTTGGCTTGCATTGTCGGCCCGCGAGGGCGCCGCGGCGACCGTTCCAGAAGACGGCGGCGCCGCGCCGCGCACCGTGGCGCTGTCGTGCGATTTCGATGCCTTGCCGTTCGCGAGCCAGAGCCTCGACCTCGTGGTGCTGCCGCACACGCTGGAACTGGCGCGCGACCCCCACCACACGCTGCGCGAGGTCGAGCGTGTGCTCGTGCCCGAAGGCCAGGTCGTGATCACCGGCTGAACCCGACCAGCCTGTGGGGTTTGCGCCAGGCGGGCGGACGTGCTGCGCAGCGCCTCGGTCGCCGCAGCGACGACGAGCGCCTGTTCCTGCCGCGCGCCGGCGACTTCATCGCCTACCGGCGCCTGCGCGACTGGCTGCGCCTGCTCAGCTTCGAGGTCGAGAGCGGCGGCTTCGGCTGCTACCGGCCGGCCTTGCGCTCGCAGGCCTGGCTGGACCGCTACGCGTGGATGGAGCGCGCGGGCGAACGCTGGTGGCCGGTGTTCGGCGCGGTCTATCTGCTCAAGGCCGTGAAGCGCGTGCGCGGCATGCGCCTCATCGGCCCGGCCTGGAAGAAGACGCCGAAGCCGCGCGCCGCGCCGGCCGTCGTCAGCCACAAGCACCACCGGGCAGGATCGTCGCCCGACGACAGAGAGAAAAGATTCGAGACATGAAGTGGATCGCCTACACCGATGGCGCCTGTGCGCCGTCGAATCCCGGGCCGGCGGCCTGGGGCGCCGTGCTCATCGCGCCGGACGGCCGCACCGAGACCGATCATTTCGGCTTCATCGGCCACGGCACCAACCAGATCGCCGAACTGACTGCGGCGATCGAAGGCCTGACGCGCGTGCCGGCCGGCGCGCTGGTGGAACTGGTGTCGGACAGCCAGTACGTGCTCAAGGGCCTGAGCGAGTGGCGCACCGGCTGGGAGCGCAAGGGCTACCGCAACTCCAAGGGTGAGCCGGTCGCCAACCTGCATCTGTGGAAGCAGTTGTTCGCGCTGGCCGATGCGCGCAAGGTGTCGACGCGTTGGGTGCGCGGACACAACGGCGACCCGCTCAACGAGCGCGCCGATGCGCTCGCGAACAAGGCGCTGGCGCTGAAATCCGGCAGCGCCGGCTGAGTCCGGTCGCTGCGTCCCTGCTCAGAGCAACTCCCAGGCGAGACCCAGCAGCCCGGCGGCCAGCACGACCGGGATCACGCCGATCCGCAAGCCGAACAGCGCGACGGCCGCTGCCGCGCCGATCAGTGCCGCGGTCCACTCGAAGTGCCCCTCCAGCCCGGCCGGCCACAGCACGTGGTAGGCGAAGAACACCGCCAGGTTGACGATCACGCCGACCACTGCGGCGGTGATGCCGGTCAGCGGCGCGGTGAACTGCAGCTTGCCATGCGTGGTCTCGATGAAGGGCCCGCCCAGCAGGATGAACAGGAAGGACGGCAGGAAGGTGAAGTAGGTGACGACCACGGCGGCGGCGGCGCCGGCCGCGAACAGGGCGTCAGACCCGAACACCGCATGGGTCCAGGCGCCGACGAAACCGACGAAGGCCACCACCATGATCAGCGGGCCGGGCGTGGTCTCGCCGAGTGCCAGGCCATCGATCATCTGCGGCCCGGTCAGCCACTGGTAGTGTTCGACCGCGCCCTGGTAGACATAGGGCAGCACTGCGTAGGCGCCGCCGAAGGTCAGCAGCGCGGCCTTGGTGAAGAACCACCCCATCTGCGTCAGCACCGCCGACCAGCCGAAGGCCAGGCTCAGCGCGCCGAGGACCACGGCCCACAAGGCCACGAAGACCACCAGCACGCGCGTTGCATGCGGCCAGGAGAAGCGGGCGTGGGCCGGCGTCGGCGTGTCGTCGTCGATCAGCGCCGGTCCCGGCCGTGCTGCGCCCTGGCCATGGCCGCCGCCGATCGCGAAACGATCGGGCAGGTAGCGGCCCCCGAGGTGGCCGAGCAGGCCGGCTGCCAGAACGATCAGCGGGAACGGCGCGTGCAGAGCGAAGATCGCCACGAAGGCCGCGACCGCAATGGCCCACAGCCAGGCATTCTTCAGTGCGCGGGAACCGATGCGCCAGGCAGCGAACACCACGATCGCGGTGACCGCCGGCTTGATGCCGTACAGCAGGCCCGCCACCGCCGGCAGTTCGCCGTAGGCCAGATAGACCCACGACAGTGCGATCAGGATGAACAGCGAGGGCAGCACGAACAGCCCGCCGGCCACCAGGCCGCCCCAGGTGCGGTGCATCAGCCAGCCGATGTAGGTGGCCAGCTGCTGTGCTTCCGGACCGGGCAGCACCATGCAGTAGTTCAGCGCATGGAGGAAGCGCTGCTCCGAGATCCAGCGGCGCCGCTCCACCAGCTCCTGGTGCATGATCGAAATCTGCCCGGCCGGACCGCCGAAGCTGATGAAGCCGAGCTTGAGCCAGAAGCCGAAAGCCTCTCGGAGGCCGACTTCGGCGGGCGGGGCGGTGTCGCTGGGGTTCATCGGCGGCGTGCATCCTCACGGCATCGCGCCGTCACGCCGGCGAGTATCTCAGCGTCGCTTGTCGGTTCAGGGCATCGCTTCGACGTGCGCCTTGGTGATGGCGCCGTCCGAGCGGCCCTTCAGGTAGGCGTAGAGCTGATCGATGTTGCCGACCACGTTGGGCGCCTGCCCGAAGCTCGGCATGCCCTTCTCGAGACGGCCCTGGGTCACGGTAGTCACGAACTCGGCCTTGCTCAGCGTCTTCAGGCTGTTGATCAGCGATGGTCCCACCATGCCTTCCTGGTTGGCGCCATGACAGCGGTCGCAGGCCGCGGCGCGCCAGGTGCGGAAGCCCTTCATCGTTTCGGGATCGACCTTGTAGCCGTCGACCACCTTGTACGGTGCGGCGCCGCCGGAGGGCGTGGCCGCTGCGGCGGCGGGCTTGGCGTCGGCCGCCGGCGCAGCAGCCGGCG
>NZ_AZND01000279.1:0-4049 GCF_000576205.1 Methylibium sp. T29
GGCCCGCGGTGGCCGCGGTGGTGCTGGTCGCGGTCGCGACCGCGGCCTCGGCCTCGGTGTTCTCGCATTTCCGCTACGTCTACGTGTCCGTCGCGCTGATGCTGGTGGCGGCCGTCGGGGGCTTCGCCGGCGCAGCCACCGGCGGCCTGCTCGCCTCGCTGTCGGTCGGCATCGTCATCGCGCTCGGCCTGTTCCAACCCGGGCCGGGCGAGGGCTGGCTGGAGACGGTGGCCTTCTACCTGCCGGTGGTGCTGACGCTGGTGCCGCCGCTGCTGCTGGCCGCTGCGATGGAGCGCAATCGCCAGCATGTCCACGAGATCGAGGACCGCGAGGCGCAGTTCCGCACGCTGTACGAGCGCACGCCGGTGATGATGCACTCGGTCGACGTCGAGCGCCGGCTGGTCGCGGTCAACGACGCCTGGCTGGCCCGCCTGGGCTACGAGCGCTCCGAGGTCCTCGGGCGCCGTTCCACCGAGTTCCTGACCACCGAATCTCGCGAGCGCGCGGAGCGGTCGATCATTCCACGCTTCATGCGCGAAGGCGAACTGCGCGACATGGACTACCAGATGGTGACCAGGTCCGGCGAGGTGCTCGACGTGCAGATCTCCGCCATCTGGGAGACCGACGCGCACGGGCAGCCTTTGCGCACGCTCGCCGTTCTGAAGGACGTGACCGAGCAGAAGCGTCTGGCGCTCGAGCTGGCGGCCGAGAAGGAGCGCATCGAGGTCACGCTGCACTCGATCGGCGACGGCGTGATCAGCACCGACGAAGCGGGGCGCATCACCTATCTCAATCCGGTGGCCGAGCAGATGGTCGGTTGCCTGCTCGCGCAGGCCCGGGGCCTGCCGTTCGCGCAGGTCGTCCAGCTGTTCGACCAGGAGAGCGGCGCGCCGCTGCCGAGCCCGGTCGAGCAGTGCCTGCAGGACCGCGAGGTCTATGGCGTGCGGGAAAGCGCGGCGCTGCGGCACCGCTCCGGCCGCGACTACGGCGTGCAGATCTCGGCCGCACCGATCGCGGGGCGTGATGGACGGGTGCTCGGCGCGGTGATGGTGTTCCAGGACGTGACCGAGGCCCGCGGCCTGGCGCAGAAGATGTCCTACCTGGCCCATCACGACGGCCTCACCGGCCTGCCCAACCGCGTGCTGTTCCAGGACCGCGTGCACCAGGCCTGCCAGTCCGGACGCCGGCATGGCCGGCGTTTCGCGGTGATCTTCATGGATCTGGACCACTTCAAGCACGTCAACGATTCGCTGGGCCATGCGGTCGGCGACGAGCTGCTGAAGGCGGTGGCACAGCGGCTCACCGGCGCGCTGCGCGCCAGCGACACCATCTGCCGTCTCGGCGGCGACGAATTCGTGGTGCTGCTGTCCGACCTCGACGACGTCGAGGTCGATGGCGTGGCCGAGGTCGCCAAGAAGATCCTGCGGCAGGTGGCCCAGCCGTGCGTGCTGGGTGGCACCGAGGTCAACGTCGGCGCAAGCCTCGGCATCGCGCTGTTCCCGGGCGATGGCGAAGACCCCGACACACTGATGAAGCGTGCGGATGCGGCCATGTACCGGTCCAAGCGCGAAGGCCGCAACCGCTATCACTTCTTCTCGAAGGCGGTCGACGATGCCGCCTCGGCGCGGCTGCAGCTCGAGGCGGACATGCGCCGCGCGCTCGCGGCGGGCCAGTTCATCGTGCACTACCAGCCGGTGGTCCATGGCCGCACGCGCGATGCGGTCGCCGTCGAGGCCCTGTTGCGCTGGGACCGTGCGGGCCAGGGCCTGCAGAGCCCGGCCGTCTTCATCCGGTGGCCGAGGAGAGCGGCCTGATCGTGCCGATGGGCCACTGGGTCCTGCGCCAGGCCTGCGAGCAGCTGCGGGCGTGGTCGGGCACCGCGCTCGGCGGCATCTCGGTCGCGGTCAACGTCTCGCCGGTGCAGCTGGCGCAGGCAGATTTCGTCGACACCGTGGCCGACGTGCTGCACGCCACCGGCGTCGACGGCAGCCGTCTCGAGTTCGAGATCACCGAGTCCACGCTGATGCAGGATCCCGAGGCCACGCTGGAGATGCTGCGCCGCCTCAAGGGCCTGGGGGTGCGGATCGCGATCGACGACTTTGGCACCGGCTATTCCAGCCTCGGCCACCTCAAGCGCTTTCCGGTCGACACGCTGAAGATCGACCGCACCTTCGTGCGCGACCTCGAGGCCGATGCCGATGACCGCGAACTCGTCCGCGCGATCCTCGCCATGGCCCGCAGCCTGCGGCTGCACGTCGTGGCCGAGGGCGTCGAGACCGAGGCCCAGGCCGCGATCCTGGCCGCGATGGAGTGTCCGGCTTTCCAGGGCTACCTGTTCGCCCGGCCCGCCGACGCCACCGTGACGGCGGCATGGCTGCAGGACCGGGCCGCGACGCTCGCGCTGTGACGCCGGGCGCGCGCCGGATTCAGGGCTGCGGCGGGATGCGCAGCACCTGGCCCGGGTAGATCTTGTCCGGGTGCGTCAGCATCGGCTTGTTGGCCTCGAAGATCACCGGGTACTTGTTCGGCGTGCCGTAGAACTGCTTCGAGATCTTCGACAGGTTGTCGCCCTTCACCACGGTGTAGTACTGCGCCTCGGGCGTGGGCGTCGCCACCGTGAGCCGGTCGTTCACCGCCACCACGTTCTCGACGTTGCCGCAGCACAGCAGCACTTTCTCCTTGGTGGCCTGGTCGGGGGCCTCGCCCGAGACCGTGACCGTCGCGCTGGCACCGTCGAAGCCGACAGCCAGGCCGTCGACCTTCAGGCCCTGCGCCTGGATGTAGCTCACGATGGCGTCGCCGGCAGCCTTGTTCAGCCGCTCCAGGTTCTCGGGACTGGGGGCCTGCTTTGCGGCCTCCTGCGCTGCCTTGGCCTCGCCCTTGCCGAACAGCTTTTCTCCGGCTTCCTTGATGAAACTCATCAGGCCCATGGCGTTGTCCTTTCGTGGTGGATAGAGAAGGGGGAGTGCCGACTCTAAACCCACCGCGACCCGGCGCCGATGAAAGACCGCCTACCCCCGCGGGGCAGGGGGCTCAGGCCGCGTGCAGCAGTCCGCGACGCTCGATGAAGCTCACCACCTCGGCCAGGCCGGCGCGGGTCTTCAGGTTGGTCATCACGTAGGGCCGCGAACTCGCATGGGCCGGCCGCATGCGCTGCGTGTCGGCCTCCATGACGGCCAGGTCGGCGCCGACGTGCGGCGCAAGATCGGTCTTGTTGATGACGAACAGGTCGCTCTTGGTGATGCCGGGGCCGCCCTTGCGCGGGATCTTCTCGCCGGCGGCGACATCGATCACGTAGATCGTCAGGTCGCTGAGCTCGGGGCTGAAGGTGGCCGCGAGGTTGTCGCCGCCGGACTCGATGAACACGATGTCGGCGTTCGGGAACTTCGCCAGCATGCGGTCCACCGCCTCGAGATTGATCGACGCATCCTCGCGGATCGCCGTGTGCGGGCAGCCGCCGGTCTCCACACCCATGATGCGTTCGGGCTCCAGCGCGCCCGACACCGTGAGCAGGCGCTGGTCTTCCTTGGTGTAGATGTCGTTGGTCACGACCACCAGGTCCCAGCGCTCGCGCATGCTCTTGCAGAGCATCTCCACCAGCGTGGTCTTGCCGGAGCCGACGGGGCCGCCGACGCCACGCGCAGGGGGGGCAGCTTCTTGCTGCGGTGGGGGATCGAATGCAATGCGCTCATGGCGGTGATGATGCACGAAGCGCGCCACCGGCCACGCCGTGGCCCCGCTCGCTCAGGAGCGGAACAGCCGCGAGTACTGTGTCTCGTGGCGGGCCGACAGCACCGCGAGCATTGGCGTGAAGGCCATGCGTTCGCCGTCACGCAGCACGAGCGCCGCGTCCACGGTCGCGGGGATGGCCTCGACCAGCGCACCGAGCATGCGCTGGCCGGCGCTCTGGCCCAATGGCACCGCCTTGATCGCCGCCTGCACCATGTTCTCGGCCCAGCCGAAGGCGTAGGCCAGCGCCACCTCGCGCAGGCTCGCGGGCGTGCCGGCCGCGGCCAGCGCGAACGCCACCGGATAGCTGGGCGCGGGCG
>NZ_AZND01000280.1:0-4044 GCF_000576205.1 Methylibium sp. T29
CCACGCGGTCGTGCTGCGCATGCTGGGCGCGCGGGTGGAGCCGCTGATGCAGCGGCTCAGAGCGGTGAGAGGTCGATGGCGCCGGCTGGCGTGGGACTGCGCGGGGGCGGAGCCGCGGGTGTGGCGGACGTGAGGCCGATGGCGCCCAGGTCCATCGGCGCCAGCCCGCCGGGCCCGGTGGCTGGCAGGTCGTAGGCCGACATCAGCGAATCGCGGAACCGCGCCTCGCTGAAGCGGCGCTTCGCCGAGGCGCGTGCGGCCTCGCCGATCTCGGCACGCAGCGCCGGCAGGTCGATCAGTTGAGCGATGCTGTGCAGGATCTCTTCCTCGTTGCGGCACAGGAAGCCGGTTTCGCCGTGGCGGATGATGTCGCGGTGGTCAGGCGTGTCGATGGCCACACAGGGCAGCCCGACCGCCATCGCCTCGGCCAGGAACACCGGGAAGCCGCGCGTCCGCCCGGGCGCCAGGTAGATCCAGCCGGCCGCCAGCCGCGAGGCCAGGTCGGCGTCCTGCCGGACGTCGTGCACGCTGACGTCGGCCGCGCTCAGGCGCACCAGCGAGTTCTGGTCGGTGTGGCCGATCCAGTTGAAGCTCAGGCGCAGCGCCTTGTCGCTCAGCAGAACTGCCAACTGCGCGAACAGTTCGGCCGCACGCGGGTCGTGGACCCGGCTGCCGGTGACGATCAGCGGGTGCGGCACCTCGTGGCGCTCGACCTCGAAGAACGCATCGGCCACCGGGCTCTCGGCCACGTCGATCGACTGCGTCTCGGTCTGCGTGTGCAATACCCGCGCCTCCTGGGCCAGGCTGGTGATGGCGCGCAGGTCGCGCAGCGAGCCGATCACCGGCCGGAGCGACCACAGCATCAGGTCGCCCACCCGTCGCAGCGAGTCCAGCGACTTCGAGCCGTGCGGCGAGTAGTACATGGGCACGTCGAGACCGATCGAGCGCGCCACGTAGGAGCCGATCAGCGAGGGCAGGAAGCCGTGCAGGTGCACCGCCTTCACGTCCTCCGCGGCAACGAGGATGTCGCGCAGCGCCTGCATGGCGGCCTGGGCACGCTGGCTCACGCCGCCGTGCGCCGGCACCAGCACGAGGTCGATGCGCGCATGGAAGCGCGGGAGCTGGTAGCGGTAGCGCAGGTCGTCGGCGACCAGCACGGTCTGCTCCAGACCGCAGTCGGCGAGCGTCTCGGTCGCGGGACCGAGGAAACTGAAGATCTCGTCGGTCAGCGGGCCCACCAGGTGCACCACGCGGCCCGTGGTCGCGACGGGCGGGGTTCGAACGCCTTGCATCGAGGTCTCTTCAGTTCGAACGGCAGCACGACGTCGCGCGGGCTCCCCGGCGGCCCGCGCCGCGCGCTTCAGCGCGCACCCCGCCGCGTGGCCACGACGGCGATCGTCTGGAAAAGGATCCACGCGTTCAGCCACAGCGAACGCCGCCCGACGTAGTAGCGGTCCATCGCGACCCGCTCCGCATACGAGGTCTCGTTGCGACCGCTCACCTGCCACAGGCCGGTCATGCCGGGCCGCACGCTGAGGTAGTGCCAGCGCACGCGGCCGTAGCGGGTGAGCTCGGACACCGTGATGGGTCGCGGGCCCACGAGGCTCATCTCGCCGCGCAGCACATTGAAGAGTTGCGGCAGTTCGTCGAGGCTGGTGCGTCGCAGGAAGTCACCGACCGGCGTGACGCGCGGGTCCTTCGTGAGCTTGTGGTCGCGCGCCCATTCGGCGCGGGCCTCGGCATCGTCGCGCAGCACATCGGCGAGCATCTGCTCGGCATTGACATACATGCTGCGGAACTTGAGGCAGCGGAACAGCCGGCCATCGCGGCCCACGCGATAGTGGCCGAAGAAGATCGGAGCCCCGTCGCGGCGCCAGATGAGCCAGGAGACCAGCAGCATCACCGGGCTCAGAAGCACCAGGATGATGAATGCGAGCACCTGATTGAACACCGTGTTCACCGCGTCGAGCGCAGAGTGGCGCGGGCCGGTACGGCCCTTCACCCGCAGAGCGTTGAACACGTAGGACGCAGCAGTCATTCGATATCTCCCATCGACCGATTTTGCGGCAGTATTGCTGCAGTGCAAGATCCAAGCCAAAAATGACGTGGGAGTTACTTGCGATTACGGCTTTGGGGGTCCTTCGCCGTTTCGGAGCGCTTCAGAGCCCGTTGTTGTAAGAGCATGTGGCGGCGCGAAGACCGCGCATCGAACCGGCTCGTTCTCATAGAGCGTTTCGAGCCTGCTTCGATCTGCGGGATGGGAAGCGATGGGCTCTCCGGGTAGCGAGGCGCGTGCACGGCACGCTGCATCAGGCACATGCGGCACCTCCACGGAGCTTCGACGGCAACGCGATCCGAGTACCCCGAAAACTACATGTTTTGACACACTGCAGCAATTGAGCAACACTGCATCGAGCGGGCTCCCTCAAACTCATTGCATCGCGCGCACCTCGAAGCGCAGAGCCCTCAGGAGACAGCATGAATCTGAAGTCCTATCTCGTTGCCGCGCTGGCCACTGTGGCCCTGCATGCGAACGCCTTCGTCGGCAACTACACCGAAGGCTCGTTCACCTACAACTCGGGCAAGCAGTTCACCGTGGCCGACGTGTTCAATTTCCAGCTGTCGGCCCCGTCGACACTGCAGACCACGCT
This sequence comes from Methylibium sp. T29, assembly GCF_000576205.1. Lineage (NCBI taxonomy): Bacteria > Pseudomonadati > Pseudomonadota > Betaproteobacteria > Burkholderiales > Sphaerotilaceae > Methylibium > Methylibium sp. T29. The sequence goes on from NZ_AZND01000280.1 coordinate 2,652, forward strand.
CGAGATCACCAAGAGCAGCGGCATCCTCGGCCTGGGCCTGTTCGACGCCGACGACAACCGCTATCTCGGCGGGCTGCTGTTCGGTGGGTCGAACGGCACCACGGCCACACAGAGCTTCGCCAACCTCTCCAGCGGCAACTACTACTACGGCGTGCTCGGCGGTTTCTTCCCGAAGGGCAGCTACAGCCTCCAGTCGGCGGCCACCGCCGTGCCGGAACCAGCGGCCCTGTTGCTGGCCCTGATGGGCGCGGGCGGGCTGGCCGTTGCGGCCCGCCGCCAGCGCAAGTCGGCCAAGGTCGCCCGCTGAGTGTCGTTCCGGGCTCCGGTGACGTGCCCGCACGAGGCGCCCTCCGGGGCGCCTTTGTCTTTTGCGGCATCGAACGGATACAGCCGCACACCGCTGTTGTCGTCGCTTTCGTCGTGATCGCGCACCAGTCTTGCTATGGTCAGGGTTATCCCGCCTCTCTCATCCGATGAAGCTTTTCAACCCCTCCGCCTCCAGCCGCCGCCGTCCGCGCGCACGCCTCGCGCTGCTCGCGACCTGCAGCCTCGTGGGGCTCGCTGCGTGCGGTGAGCGCCAGGAAGCCCGCAGCTCGCAGGTCGCGGCCCGCGTGGGCAGCGGCGAGGTCTCGATCCACCAGGTGAATCTGGTGCTGCAACGGCAGGCCGACCTGCGGCCCGAGCAGGTCGAGGTCGCCAGCCGCACCGCACTGGAGCGCCTGATCCAGCTGGAGCTGGCCGTGCAGAAGGCCGGCGACGCCAAGATCGATCGCGACCCGCAAGTGGTGCAGGCCGTGGATTTCGCGCGCCGCGAGGTGCTGGCGCGGGCCTACATCGATCGCCTGGCCGACAGCGCGGCCAAACCCACGGCGCAGGACATCGACCGCTTCTACGACGAGCGCCCCGCCCTGTTCAAGACCCGACGCCTCTACTCGGTGCAGGACATCGGCATCGCGGCGCCGGCAGAGGCCGTGCCGGCCCTGCAGGCCAGGCTGGCCGCCGCAAAGTCGACACCCGCCCTGCTGGCGGAGCTGGCAGGCACGGGCCTACCCTACTCGCTGAGCTCGGCCACCCGACCCGCCGAGGACTGGCCCCTGCCGCTGCTCGACCGGCTGGCCGGCATGAAGGAAGGCGAGGTGGGCTTCCTCGTGCAGCCGCAGGGGCTGCGCGTGCTGGTGCTCACGGCGGCCGCACCGGCGCCCCGCAGTCTGGACGAGGCGCGCGCCAGCATCGAGCAGTTCCTGATGAACGAACGCAAGCAGCAGAAGGTGGATGCCGAGCTGAAGGCGCTGCGCAGCACCGCGGAGGTCCAGTACCTGGGTCAGTTCGCCCAAGCGGCACCGGCCGGCGCCGCGGCGGCCGCCCTCCCGCCCGCAGTGCCCGCGGCTTCGGC
>NZ_AZND01000281.1:0-4005 GCF_000576205.1 Methylibium sp. T29
CGGTCGGCGTCAACACACTAGTGGTCCTATGCGAAGTTGCATGGACGATCGTGGCGTCACGACTTGCACGAAAGACAATACCAGTCAAGCGTGAAGCACCTGCATAGCGCATTAGAGGCGTCCTCGTTGCCTGCGAGCAACACAAACTCGTCGCCGAGCACCTTCTTCTTCGGCTGCGCGAGATGGCTCGGCCAGAAGCATGGCCCGCGTCAACCGCTTGCTTCTACTAGGTCAAAGGCGGCCATCGCGCTCGACCGCTGGCGCTGTGGTCGCCTCGGTTCGGCCTGTATCGGACTAGCGGCGGTGGAGTGCTTCGTGGCCAAGGAGCCGCGTTGACAGATCGCGCAGCGCTTCGGCAAGACGCAGCTTCGTTCGAGCATCGAGTGCACCGTTCGCCTGAATCGAAACCTGCACGCGCCATTGGCCTGCAAAAATCAAATCGACCAGCACCGTGTCGGCAGTTTCAGTGCCTGATGAGCCTTGAGCGGGCGGGCACCGAAACGGCAAGACCACCGCTGAGCGCGCAGCCACATCCGGATTCGAGGCCGCACCTCGCAGCGATGCTGACCGCGCCGATCGCTGCGACTTACGGCCTGCGCGTGACGCTGGAGTGCCGCGCGCACGCGCGCCGATCGGGACTACAACGCACTCTGTGCTGGTATTACGCATGCGCACAATGACGACGTCCACCGGATCATGCTCGTCGAGGATGTCCAGTTGCTGCCGTACCGCTGAAACCTCGAGATCATGGGCCGTCGTGCGAGCCCAAACGGACAGCGGATGCAACGCCGACTGGGTTGCCCCTTCCTTGAGGCCAAACCGGATCTCTCCCTGTGCGTCCATTTCGACGTAGGCGGCAGATACGTTCGGAGCTACCTGTGCGGGGAAGCGCATCATGCTGCCCTCATTGGGATCACCTGTGCGCCGTCGCGAAGCTGATCAAGGTAGTCGGCCCAGGCGGTCATCATTTCGCGCCGCTGCTCTAAATACTGCGTCCGGTTGTAGGCGCGGCCCAGAGCATCAGCGACAGCGTGTGCTAGTTGGGCCTCGATCACTTCAGGGGCGATGCCCAGCCGCTCCGCGATCATCGTCCGAGCCATTGCCCGAAAGCCGTGGGCCGTCATTTCGTCATTGCCATACCCCATCCGTCTCAGCGCGCCACGGACAGTGTTCTCGCTCATGCACCGCTCGCCAGTGAGCAGCGAAGGGAAGACGTAGCGGCCGTGGCCAGTGAGTGGGTGCAGTTCACGCAGCGTCGCGATGGCCTGTGGCGCCAGTGGCACGACATGCGGCGCGCCATTGGCCTTATTGACCTTCGTCCGCTTCATCACCGCACCAGGAACAGTCAGGCTTGCCTCGTCTAGATCGATCCAGGCCCACTCCATGTGCCGTAGTTCACCGGGGCGCAGGATCAGCAGCGCCGACAGCTTGAGCGCTGCGCGAGTCACCGGGTGGCCGGCATAGGCCATCATGTCCCGCAGCAGTTCACCACCGAGTTTGGGGTCGACGATCGCCGCATGATGGCGAGACTCCACTGGCCGGAGGGCATCCTTTAGGTCTCCCGCTGGATTGCGCGTACAGGCGCCAATGGCGATGCCGTAGCGGAACACCTGCCCGCAGGAATCCTTGATGCGATGGGACGTCTCAATCGCACCGCGCGCCTCAACCCGGCGCAGGCAGGTAAGCAGCTCGGGCGCCTCGAGTTCGGCAATCGGACGCCGCCCTAGCCAGGGGAACACATCCTGCTCCAGGCGAATGCGAGTTCGCTCGGCGTGGCCCGCGCTGACCTTAACTTGGTGCACGGTAGTCAGCCACTCTCGAGCAACATGTTCAAAGGTTCCCGGCCCTGGAAGGCCTGCAGCGGCCAGCGCTTGTGCTTCCACTCGCGCGATCCTCTCCACTTTGTCAGCCTTGCGGGCCTCACTGGGGTCGACGCCTGCCGCGATCAATTTGCGGGCTTGATCTCGCCGCGTTCTGGCGTCGGCCAGCGACACGTCCGGATAGACGCCGAGGGAGAGGCGGTTTTCCCGCCCTGAAAGCCAGTATCGAAGCCGCCACCAAGCCGCGCCGGTCGGCTGAAGCAGCAGCGACAGCCCGCCGCCATCGTTCAGGGCATGGGGCTTGTCGCGCCCAGTCGCAGCTTTAATCGCCGCACGGATCGCTTTGTCGCTCAGGGTATTTGTAGCTGCCATGCCGGATAACTCTCCACCGATTGAGGCCACCCTAGGCCTGTTGTCCGGGATGTTATCCAGTGAAACAGTAGATGCAAGTGGACCTATCTGGCCCCAAGCGGACAAGAAAAAAGCGCTAAGTCTTTGATTTACTTAGCGCTTTCGCCTTTTCTGACCCCTTGTGGAGTCGTTAATGGTGGAGCCGGGGGGAATCGAACCCCCGTCCGCAAGCCATCCTCAGGTAGATCTACATGCTTAGCTGTCTGATTTGAGTCTCACGCCGCCGTCGCGCAGAAGCACGCTACGGACAACGCCAGTCACTGAGTCTCGTTGAACGCCGAGTGACCCGACGAGCAACCAGCCGATGTGCATGACGTCTCAGCCTTCCACCTTGCGGCTTGGGCCCGGCCCATCGGCCTGCCGTTGAGACGCTCACCGGTGTTTAAGCGGCGAGGGCGAAACGTTCGTCGTTCGCAGTTGGTTTGTTTCAGCTGGATTTACGAGCTCACTGATGCTCGGCATGCACCACTCCAATTCCGCACCCACGTCGAAACCAGGTCGGCCCCTGTACGTGCATTGTAGGTGGAGGGTCGGCGGGCCGATTCAAGGGCTGCGCGCCGACCCTGCGGGCGTCATTTCAGGCCGAAGGCGACCCGGGCGGTCGCGCCCTTGTCGTCGATCCCCTCGGTGCCGAGCCGTGAGGCCGTCAGCAGCACCCTCTCGGGCGGCACCTTCCCGGTCAGGTAAGCCTTGACGCGGTCACCGCGCTGGTCGGCCAGGGCCTTCAAGGCTGGCTCGCCGGCCGGTGCGCTGGCCAGCAGCAGGGCTTCCATCTCGCCCGGCGGCAGGCTCTTGGCCAGGCCGATGGCGTTGCGGGGCTTGGTCTTCAGGTCGGAGGCCTTGTAGGCGGCCTCGAGCCAGCGGCCCCGTTCGTCGGGCTCGATCTTCACGCTCTCGGCCAGCTCGCCGGTGGATTTGGCCTTGGCCGTGCGCAGCAGGCGGTCGAGGTACTGGGCGCGGAGCGCGGCCTCGTCGACCGCCGGGTCGGCGCGGCCGGTGGCTTCGAGCTTGAGGGCCGGCCGGTCGGTCAGTGCCTTGACCAGGGTGTCCAGGCGCTGGCGGCTGGCGTCGCTGAGTTCGGTGGAGCCTGGGGCGAACTCCACATAGCCCAGCTCCTGCCCTCCGCCGCCGAAGGCGCTGGCGAGCAACGAGAACGGCGCGGTGATGGCCCTGGTGATCAGGTTGACGATGACCCGCACGACGATGCGACCGACCGAGAACTGGGGATCGTCGAGGCTGCCGCTGATCGGCAAATCGATGTCGATCACGCCGTTCCGGTCCTTCAGCAGCGAGACGGCCAGCAGCACCGGCAGCTTCAGCGCGTCGGGGCTGTCGATCTTGTCGCCGAAGGTGAGCTGGTCGAGATAGACGTTGTTCTCGGCCTCGAGCTTGCCGTTCTCGATCTTGTAGTGGACCTTGACCGACAGGGTGCCCTTCTCGATGCCGTAGCCGGCATAGCGGCCGGAGTAGGCGGTGAGACGGGTGATGTCGATGCCACGCGCGCTGGCCGTGATGTCGGTGGCCAGGCGCGGGCCCAGCGGGTGCATGGTGCCGCCGATCTCCAGCGGCGCGGCGCCGTCGACCTTGCCGGAGATCTTCACGGTGGCCGGTTGCGGGCTGTCCCAGGCCAGCGCCGACACCTCGCCGCCGATGTCGGTGAGCTTGGCCGAGTAGTTGGGGCGGATGAAGTTGTCGGTGAAGTCGACCGTGCCGCCCGCCAGGCGGATCTCGCGCCAGCGCAGCTGCGGTGGCGGCGCGGCCGGCGCTGCGTCGG
>NZ_AZND01000282.1:0-3961 GCF_000576205.1 Methylibium sp. T29
CGAGCCGGCGCCCGAGCGGCCTCGTTCTCGCCGCGCAGGGCCTGGTTCTCGGCCTGGCAGGCCTGGGCGTAGAGCGGCTGGCCGGCGTCGGCGAGGCGGGCGCAGGCGGCATCCGAATCGGCGTAGCGGCCCTGCACGCGGTAGACGGTCGCCAGCGTCAGCAGCGCCTGCGGTTGGCGCGGCGTGGCGGCGAGCAAGGCCTGCAGTTCGGCGGCGGCGCCCTCGAAATCGTGCAGGTACTGGCGCAGCGTGGCGCGCTGCAGGCGGATCTCTGCGGGCGGCGCCGGATCGGCCTCCCAGGCGCGCAGCGCGCCGAGGGCCTGGCCCGCGAGCCGAGCATCGCCATCGTGACGGGCGCGCTCCAGCAGGCTGCGCGACAGTGCCAGTGCGGCCTTCGCGTCACGCGGTTGCGCCGACAGCTGGCGCCGCAGCGCGCGCTGCTCGCTCACGTAGGTGCCGAGCGTCGGCAGGGTCTCGACGATCTCGTCGTCGCTGGCGGGCCGCAGCGCGGCGGCCTGCGCAGAACAGGCCACCGCCAGCAGCCCGAGCCAGGCCGGCACGCGCCGGCAGGCGCGGCCGACGCTCATTCGTCGATCGACGTGGGGTAGGGCGCGCGGTCGTCCACGTTGTCCGGCGGCATCGTGACGGCGCTCACGTCGACCGGTTCGCTGTCGTCCAGCATGCGGCTGGCCAGGCTGGCGATGTAGTCGAAGAAGCCTGGTTGCTGGCGCTGGCGCTGTCGGGCGCCACGCTGTTGTCCTCGGCCGAGCCACCGCCTCCGCCCCCGCAGGCCGCCAGCGCGAGGCTGGCGGCCGCGGCGAGGAGCGCGGCCCGCAAACGTGTGGTGTTCATGGGGTGCTCCTCGGGGTCAGTGGCTGGTGCCGCCGATCGGCGTCGCCAGGTAGGGGAAGGCGCTCAGCAACGGCACCGTGGCCTGGTCGACGGCATCGTGCACCGCCGCCGAGGTGGCGCCCAGCGGCACGCTCGAAGGCTTGCACTGCGAGCTCAGGCTGCTGACACCCGGCACGCCGTTCAGGCCCAGCGCGTTGCCGTCGCCGTTGATCACGCACAAGCCACCCAGCACCGCGACGAGCGAGATGTCGACCACGTCGTCGTTCGGCCGCCGGCCGTTGGGGTAGCCGGCCAGGTCGACCGCCTGCGCCAGGTTCTGCGGCCCGCCGACGCGCAGCACCTCGCCGGCGACGCCGAGCCGGTTCTGCTGCGCGCGCGGCACCGGTGCGATCGCCGTGTTCAGGCGCAGCATCTCGGCCGGCGTGACGGTGGCGGGCTTGTTCACGCCGGCGATGCCGGTCAGGAACACCGTGGCCAGGTCGGTGCGCGGCAGGTTGGTCGGCGCCAGCGCGGCGGCATTGCCGTCCGCCAGCACCAGGCCCAGCAGCGCCGGCAAGGTCGGGTGGGTCACGTAGTCGAGGAACTGCGTGTCGTTCTGCGGCTTGGAGGCGTTGAACCGGTCCTTGTCCTTCAGCCCGATCACCACCTCGTTGACCAGCGGCATGCCCAGGCGCGACACCTGCACCCAGGGTCCGGCGTTCAGCGAGGCGGTCTGGTAGCCGGCCTTCGGTGCGCCCGACAGCAGCTGGCCCTGGCGCAGGCTGGCGGTGGTCCAGCCGCCGATCACCGGGTCGCTGCCGGCGGTCAGGCAGTCCTTGTGGATCTCGAGCGCCAGCGTGGTGACGTTCTTGTCGTCGATGGTGTTCGGCGCGGCATTGAGGTTCGCCGGGTTGGTGATGACGCTGGCCGGCGCATTGACCAGGTCGAAGATCGTGCCCAGGTTGACGGCGAACGGGTCCTTGCGCTGGCCGACGAACACCTTGCCGGGCGCGCTGCAGCCGGGGATGTTGACGCTGTAGACGTGCTGGGCGGCATAGGCGGGGTAGTCGGCGAGGGTCTTGACGCCGATGTTGTCGACCGGCTTGTCGAAGGTGGCGCTGCCGCCGGTGGCGTTGGTGATGGAGGCGCGGCTGCCGGAGCGGCGGTCGCCGCGCACGATGCCGACGGTGAAGGTCTCGGCGACGTTGAGGTTCGCGTCCTTGACGTTGGACACGGCGCCGGCCTGCGTCAGCGGGATCGACACCATCTTGTTGCCCACCGGCAGCTTGACGTCCTTCAGCGCGTTCAGGAAGCGGAACTGGAAGGTCAGGTCTTCCTTGGCGTCGCCGTTGTTGTCGATGTGGATCTCGTACAGCGCGTTCGGGTCCAGCTTGAAGTAGTTGGGGCCGCCGTAGGCGTCCTGCAGCGGCAGGTAGTTGGCGATCAGGGTCACGTAGTTCGCGCGGCCGGTCTCGTAGCTGCGGAACATGTAGAAGTCCGTGGCGTCGACCTTCGGGGCGGTGGTGATGAACGGGGCTTCGCGGTGGCTGGACGCCAGCGCGGCGCTGCCGGCGGCGCTCAGTGCGCAGGCCGCGACCACGAGCTTCAGGGCGCCGCTGCTGCGCGGGGGGTGATGTCGAGCATGCTGTCTCCTCAGGGTTGCGGTGGGACCGCAAGGTCCGACCCTCACCCGGAAGCGACGGTGCCGAGGCCCTGCTGGAGTCGCATACGCAGTCGCTGCGCGATCGGATGCAACGGCGTCATCCGGGTGACAGCGCTGACGCGTGTGCGTGATATCTTGGCTGGCACAGAACACGACACGGCGACGAACGGAGACCCCATGAGCCATACCATCGACTTGTCCGGCCGCGTGGCCCTGGTGACGGGCGCCTCCAGCGGCCTGGGCGCGCAGTTCGCGCTGACGCTGGCCGCCGCCGGCGCGGCGGTGGTGCTGGGTGGCCGCCGCATCGAGCGGCTGAAGACCCTGAGGGCCGAGATCGAGGGCCTGGGCGGCGACGCCACGTGGTCGGCGTCGACGTGACCGACCCCGACAGCATCCGCTCCGCGGTCGCCCACGCCGAGACCGAATGCGGCGCGATCGACATCCTCGTCAACAACTCCGGCGTCAGCACCACGCAACGCATCATCGACGTGACGCCGGAGGACTACGACTACATGATGGACACCAACACGCGCGGTGCCTTCTTCGTGGCGCAGGAGGTCGGCAAGCGCATGATCGCGCGCGCCAAGGGTGCGGCGCCGGGCACCTTCACCGGCGGGCGCATCGTCAACATCGCGTCGGTGGGCGGGCTCAAGGTGCTGGGCCAGATCGGCGTGTACTGCATGAGCAAGGCCGCGGTGGTGCACATGACGCGCGCGATGGCGCTCGAGTGGGGCCGCTACGGCATCAATGTGAACGCACTGTGCCCCGGCTACATCGACACCGAGATCAACCACCACCACTGGGGCACCGAGCAGGGCAAGAAGCTGGTGGACATGATGCCGCGCAAGCGCGTCGGCCAGCCCAAGGACCTGGACACCGCGCTGCTGATGCTGTGCGCCAACGAGAGCCATTTCATCAACGGCGCGGTGCTGCAGGCGGACGATGGATTCGGCCTCTGACGCCGGCGAGCGCCGGCCCGCGCGGGCAGCGCTGCGCGTGCTGTCGCTGATCGAGCAGCGCGTGGTGGCGGTGCTGGTCGAGAAGCAGCACACCGTGTCCGACAGTTACCCGCTGAGCCTGAACACGCTGCTGCTGGGCTGCAACCAGAAGACCGCGCGCGAGCCGGTGATCAATGCGACCGAGAGCGAGGTGCTCGCGGCGGTCGACGAGCTCAAGCGCCTGAGCCTGGTGATCGAGGTCAGCGGCAGCCGCGTGGCCCGCTACGAGCACAACCTGCAGCGCGTGCTGGGCGTGCCCAGCCAGGCCGCGGCGATCCTCACGCTGCTGATGCTGCGCGGGCCGCAGACCGCGGCCGAGCTGCGGGCCAACACCGAGCGGCTGCACCGCTTCGCCGACATCTCCTCGGTCGAGGGCTTCCTTGACGAGCTGGCGCTGCGCGAGCCGCCGCTGGTGGTGAAGCTGCCGCGCGCGCCGGGCTCGCGCGAGGCGCGCTGGGCGCAACTGCTC
>NZ_AZND01000283.1:0-3956 GCF_000576205.1 Methylibium sp. T29
CCGGGCGCCTGAGCGCGCCGCGCGCGATGAACGTCTTCATCGTCCACGCCCACCCGGAGCCGCGCTCGTTCAGCAGCGCGCTGTGCTGGACGGCCACCGAGCAGCTCCGCGCGCTGGGCCACGAGGTGCGGGTGTCCGACCTGTACGCCGACGGCTTCGACCCGGTGGCGAGCGCGGCCGACTTCGGCGCACGCAAGAACCCCGACTACCTGGTCTATGCGCTCGAGCAGCGCCACGGCTACGAGGCCGGCACGCTGGCCGAGGACATCCGCGGCGAAGTGGCCAAGCTGCTGTGGTGCGACCTGCTGATCCTGAACTTCCCGGTCTTCTGGTTCGCGCCGCCGGCCATGCTCAAGGGCTGGATCGACCGCGTGCTGATCTCCGGCCTCACCTACGGCGGCACGCGCTTCTACGACCGCGGCGGCCTCGTCGGCAAGCGCGCGATGGTCAGCCTGACGCTGGGCGGGCGACCGCACATGTTCGGCCCCGACGCGATCCACGGCCCGCTCGACGACATGCTGCGGCCGCTGCTGCGCGGCACGCTGGCCTACACCGGCCTCACGGTGCTGCCGCCCTTCGTGGGCTGGCACGTGCCCTACATCAGCGAGGCCGAGCGCGCGCAGATCCTGGTCGACTACCGGCGTCACCTGACCCGCCTGGACACGCTGGCCCCGCTGCGCTTTCCCAGCCTGGACGACTTCGACGCGAAGCTGCACCCGAAGGTGGCGAGCCACGTCTGAGGGGACGGCTGCGCCGTCCGGGCCGAATGCACTCCCGACGGTCCGGCGCAACGCTTGCGTGGAGAATCGCCGAGCCACCTCCGGCGGACTTTCCGAACGCGCAACGACATGGATCGCCTGCAGGCCATGACCACCTTCGTCGCTGTCGTCGACAGCGGCGGCTTCGCCAGTGCGGCGCGCAAGCTCAACCTGTCGCCGCCGGTCGTGACGCGCGCCGTGGCCGAGCTCGAGGAGCGGCTGGGCCTGCGGCTGCTGACGCGGACCACGCGCGTCGTCCGCGTGACCGACGCCGGAGCGCGCTTCGCGGAGGACTGCCGCCGCATCCTGGCCGACATCGACGAGGCCGAGATCACCGCCACCGGCACCCACGCCACGCCGCGGGGCACGCTCACGCTCACGGCGCCGGTGCTGTTCGGGCAGCTCTACGTGACGCCCATCCTCGTCAGCTACCTGCAGCGCTTTCCGGAAGTGGAGGCCCAGTGCCTGTTCCTCGACCGGGTCGTCAACGTCGTCGAGGAAGGGGTCGACGTCGCGGTGCGCATCGGCGAGCTGCCCGATTCATCGTTGCAGGCGGTTCGCGTGGGGCGCGTCAGCCGCGTGCTGGTGGCGGCTCCAGCCTACCTGCAGGCTCATGGCACGCCCCAGCGGCCGGAAGACCTGCCCGACCACACCCTCGTGTCCGCGGCCGGGGTGAACCCGGTGTTGGAATGGCGGTTCAACAACGCGGGCAAGGTCCTCCTGCAGCGCGTGCAGCCTCGCCTGCGCACGGTCACCAACGACTCCGCCATCGCGGCCACCCTGGCGGGTCTGGGCATCACGCGGCTGTTGAGCTACCAGGTCGCAGCGCATCTGCGCAGCGGCGCGCTGCAGGTCGTGCTCGAGGCGTTCGAGCCGAACCCGCTGCCGGTGCACGTCGTCCACCACGAGGGGCGGCGCGCGACGCAGAAGGTGCGCGCCTTCGTCGACCTGGCCGTCGATCGGCTGCGCGGCGATCCGGCGTTGCACTGACGCGGCTCACGACGGCTGCGGCGGGCTGGCCGCGGTGTCGCCGCCGGGGCCGGCCAAGGCCGCGAGCCGGGCTTCCAGCGCGGCGATGCGCTGGTCCCGTTCGTCGAGTGCGCGCTGCACGTCTTCCGCATCGAAGCGGACCGGGATGTGCTGCGGGCAGTTCCAGTCGTAGCCCTCGACGGTGACGACCATGGCGCGTTGCGGCCGCGCCTGATAGGCCGGGTCGATCAGGGCCTTGGCCAGCGCATCGTCGGGCGCCAGGTCCTTCACCGCCAAGCGACCGAGCAGCTTCAGGCGCACGCGCCGCGCGTAGTCCATCAGGATCAGCGAGACACGGTCGTTCACGGCCAGGTTGCCCACGCTGATGAGCTGCCGGTTGCCGGCGTAGTCGGCGAACGCCAGCGTTCGGTCGTCCAGTGCCTTCAGGAAGCCTTTCGGGCCACCTCGGTGCTGCACATAGGGCCAGCCGGTCTCGGACACGGTGGCCAGGTAGAAGCTGCGCTGCGCGGCAATGAACTCGAGCTCCGCCTCGCCCAGGCGATCATGGGACGCCGGGGCGTCGCCTTCGAAGCTACGCGCATAGCCGGCCCGGCTGCCGTCGCGCTGCTGCGCGGCCTTGACGGACGGTGTGAAGGCGATGTCGGCAAATGCGTGGGACATGACGGGCTCCTCGGGCTGATGCGCTGCAAGGGCTGCGCATGACCGTCACTGTGGCCGAATCGTCCTCACGGCGGAATCGCCGCAGAAGCCAAGTCAGTGTTTCGCGTCCTGAAAGAAAGGGCCGCGCGCCGGCTGCGACGCGACCCGTTCGCGGGCTACGAGGCAGCGTGCGCCTCCCACTCGAACAGCACGTCCTGTGCGCCCTGCTTCGAATTAGGACGGGCTGATCACCGGGATGGTATGCAGCGGGGAGACTTGCACTGACCGCTCTGGGCACTCGCCGTCCGTTGGCCGTGATGCGCTGAGCTGCGGCTTTGCAGCGCTTGCTGTCCCTGGTTTCCGCCGGACGTAATCACACTGTCCGTCGTCAGGCAGCCGTTGGCACGAACGCAAAGCGCCAACTTCACCGGCTGCTTTACGAGATGCTGCAGCCGTATCGCTCTCCGGCCCGGGTCGGCATCAGTTGACCATCGAGGTAAAGACCTCGACGCAAGGCACTTCTGGATTTGCCATGCTCACCCGCAACGAGTGGGAAATGGCTATGGAATCAGAGCGCCACGCCTTTTATTTTTGGAATCTGCGAGACCCATTAAAACCCAAGCTTGCCATCGTCAGTAGCGAGACCATGCTCAATCACATGCCACAAGATCAGGGCATGGGGCAGTGGGATTGCACCAAGGTTCCGTTTTCTGCGTTCACGGAACAGTTCGCCTCGCTTGACAGGAACAAGTCGCCTATTTGAATAGTAGAACCCTGCTGCCCGCGTGTGACGAAGATGCCGAGTATCGAGGCTGTCCGCTGTCCCCTTTCGTCGGTATTGCGGGCATACCGGCCCTGGCCCGTCGAACGGCCGGTGACGAACGCCGCCGCCGCTCAGGATGTCAACATCGAGTGACTCAGTTCAGTCTCAAGCCGCCCTTCACTGGCGCTCCGCTGGAGTATTGGGCGCCGCTCGGCCCAAGGTCACACGAGGCCCTGCCGCGCCGCCACACCAGCGACGAAGCAGCCAAACGCATCCAGCAGCGGCGCAGCGTCGAAGCTCGGGCCTTCCAACATCGCCAGCGCCTGCACGGTGGCTTCCAGCGTCGAGACCTGGTCGGCCCGCCGCGCAGCGCGGATGGTGCGGTACCGCGTGGGCGCCGGTGCCTCCAGCGGCAGCCGCGGCAGCGCCGCCAGGGCCGGGTGCTCCAGCAGCATCCGCAGGCTCTTGCGCCACGTCGCGTCGATGACCACCAGCCGCAGCGGCGCGCCCGCTGGTGTTGCCGGCGCTGGCGGCGCGGGCGCGGCGGGCACGTCCGGATAGAGCAGCCGCGTCTCCCGTCCGGGGCGGTGCAGCAGGGACTGCAGCGCTTCAGGCGCGAAGCGCTCGCCGACCGCCACCTCGCAGTGCGCCAGAGACAGGCGCAGCAGCGCCACGCTGTTCTTCGCCTGGCGCTGTTCCTGCGGGTGCTGCAGCACCAGCACCTCGGTGTGGTGGCCGGTCGGGCGCGCCAGCGTGCACAGGCAGGTGGCCTGGGGGCGCAGGCAGCGCGAGCAGGCCGCGCGGCC
>NZ_AZND01000284.1:0-3951 GCF_000576205.1 Methylibium sp. T29
CGGCGCGCACAACCTGAAGCGCTTTGCGACGTATCGCGGCATCTATCCACCGTTTCGTAAGTTCGCAGTTGAGCTCGACCCAACTAGAACACAAAACGATGTGTTGATAAGAAAAAAGGCCCGTCTCCTCTTGGAGAGCGGGCCTTCAATCAACAAAAAAACAACAAGGTGCCGGTTAGAACGGGATGTCGTCGTCCATGTCGTCGAAGCCGGTGGCCGACTTCTGCGGGCCGGTGCAGGCGCCTGGCGCGAGGCGGCCGGTCGCTGCGGCGGGCGCGCCGCGCGCTGCGGGGCCTCGCCGCCGCCTTCGTCACCCCGGGAATAGCCGCCGCCACCGCCGTCGTCACCGCCACCCATGCCCTCGCGGCCCCCGAGCAGCTGCATCTGCTCGGCAATGATCTCGGTGGTGTACTTCTCGGCGCCGTCCTTGTCCTGCCACTTGCGGGTCTTCAAGCGGCCTTCGACGTAGACCGGGCGGCCCTTCTTCAGGTACTCGCCGGCGATCTCGGCCAGGCGGTCGTAGAACACCACGCGGTGCCATTCGGTCTCCTCGACCTTGTCGCCGCTGTCCTTGCTCTTCCAGTTGCGGGTGGTGGCAAGGCTGATGTTGCACACCGCCGAACCGCTGGGCGTGTAGCGCACCTCGGGGTCGCGGCCCAGGTTGCCGATCAGGATGACTTTGTTGATGGAGGCCATGCCGCTGCTCCCGCGCAGTAAGGAGAAAGAAGGGATTCGGAGGGGTCCGCGGCCCGGGAATCCGGGGCGGCCGATGATTATGCCCGCCACCCCGATGGCCCTGCGCCCGCTTCTTGCATGAGCCGGCCCAGGCATCATCCGTGGGTGCGCGGGCCGCCGCTCGCGCACCGTCGCACCGTCCCGCACCCTTGAAGAAGCAACCCGACTTCACCCAGGCCGTTCGCCAGGAACTGGTCGACTGGCGCGCCTGGCGCGATCGCGCTGTGGTGCTGGCGTACGCGGTCGCCGCGGGGCTCGCCGTGGTCGGCTTCACGATGCTGAGCGAGCTGGCGCTCGAGGGCTTCGGTGCCCTGCGCGCCCTGCACCCGCTGCTGCCGCTGGTCTGGATGCCGGCGCTCACCGCGGCGCTGGTGTGGGTCACGCTGCGCTGGGTGCCGGGGGCCGCCGGCTCCGGGATTCCGCAGGTGCTGGCGGCGCTGGACACGCGCACCTCGCCGTCGCAGCGTGGGCTGTTCGTGTCGCTGCGGCTGAGCGTGGCCAAGCTGGTGCTGGCGTCGGGCGCGCTGCTGGCCGGGCTGTCGGCCGGGCGCTAAGGACCATCGGTGCAGGTGGCGGCCGGAGTGATGCTGCATGCACGCCGCTGGCTGCCGTCGCGATCGAGCGTCACCGACCACGGCCTGCTGATCGCCGGCGGCGCCGCCGGCATCGCCGCCGCCTTCAATGCGCCGCTGGCCGGTGTGGTGTTCGCGATCGAGGAGCTGTCGCGCAAGATCGAGAACCGCAACAGCGGACTCATCATCACCGCCATCGTGCTGGCCGGCCTGGTGGCGGTCTCGGCCTTCGGCAACTCCACGTACTTCGGCGTCATCCGCGTCGGCCGGCTCGACAGCGGCGTGCTGCTGCCCGGCCTGCTGGTGGTGCTGTGCGCGGGCCTGCTGGGCGGCCTGTTCTCGCGCCTGCTGATCGTGTCGATGGTCGGTGCGCCCGATCGCTTCTGCGCGCTGCGGCGGCGCCATCCGGTGCGCTTCGCGGCCGGCTGCGGCTTCGTGGTGGCGCTGATCGGCATCGTCAGCGGCGGCCTCACCTATGGCAGCGGCTACGACGAGACCAAGGGCCTGCTGGACGGCGAACCCGGCCTGCCGGTGCTGTTCGTGCTGCTCAAGTTCATCAGCACCTGGCTGTCGACCTGGAGCGGCGTGCCGGGCGGCATCTTCGCGCCCTCGCTGTCGGTCGGCGCGGGCATTGGCGCCGACATCGCGCAGCTCACCGGCTCGCCGGCCGGCGCGGCGCTGATCGCCATCGGCATGGCCGGCTTCCTGGCCGCCGTGACGCAGGCGCCGATCACGGCTTTCATCATCGTGATGGAGATGGTCGACGGCCACGCGATGGTGCTCAGCCTGATGGCTGCGGCGCTGGGGGCCAGCGGCGTCTCGCGGCTGCTGAGCCGGCCGCTGTACGCCGAGCTGGCCGAGCTGCAGCTGCGACGCCTGCCGGCCGTGCCGTCGACGATGCCGCCGGACTCGGGCACCGCCACCACCGCATTCCAGGACTCCGCTCCCGGCAGGCCCTGACGCCCGCGCCCGGCCGGCACACGCGGGCGCTCCGCTAGCATCCGCCCCGTGACCCCGCCGCGAACCGACCCGACCCTGCCCGCCACCGACCCGCTGAACGTGCTGCAGCAGGTGTTCGGCTACACCGCCTTCCGCGGACACCAGGCCGAGATCGTCGACCACGTGAGCGCCGGCGGCGACGCGCTGGTGCTGATGCCCACCGGCGGTGGCAAGAGCCTGTGCTACCAGGTGCCGGCGATCGCGCGCCACCGCGCCGGCCACGGCGTGGCCGTGGTGGTGAGCCCGCTGATCGCGCTGATGCACGACCAGGTCGGCGCGCTCGAGGAAGCCGGCGTGCATGCGGCCTTCCTCAACTCCTCGCTCGAACTCGCCGACGTGCAGCGCATCGAGCGCGAGATGATGAGCGGCCGCCTGGTGCTGCTGTACGCTGCGCCGGAGCGGCTGACCACGCCGCGCATGCTGGGTCAGCTCGACTCGCTGCACGAGCGCGGACTGCTGAGCCTGTTCGCGATCGACGAGGCGCACTGCGTGAGCCAGTGGGGCCACGACTTCCGCGAGGACTACCTGGGCCTGCACGTGCTGCACGAGCGCTATGCCGACGTGCCGCGCATCGCGCTCACCGCGACGGCCGACGAGCACACGCGCGCCGACATCGTGTCGCGCCTGCAGCTCGAGGACGCGCGCGTCTTCATCAGCAGCTTCGATCGGCCGAACATCCGCTACCGCGTGGTCGAAAAGGACGATCCGCGCAAGCAGCTGCTGCGCTTCATCGGCGACGAGCACGAGGGCGAGGCCGGCATCGTGTACTGCCAGTCGCGCAAGAAGGTCGACGAGACCGCGGCCTGGCTCGAGACGGAGGGCATCACCGCGCTGCCCTACCACGCCGGGCTCGACGCCGCGGTGCGGCAGCGGCACCAGAACCGCTTCCTGCGCGAGGACGGCATCGTGATGGTCGCGACCATCGCGTTCGGCATGGGCATCGACAAGCCCGACGTGCGCTTCGTCGCCCACCTCGACCTGCCGAAGAACATCGAGAGCTACTACCAGGAGACCGGCCGCGCCGGCCGCGACGGCGAGCCCGCCGAGGCCTGGATGGCCTACGGCCTGGCCGACGTGGTGAACCAGCGCCGCATGATCGACGACAGCCCGGCCGGCGAGGAGTTCAAGCGCGCCCAGCGCGGCAAGCTCGACGCGCTGCTGGCGCTGGCCGAGGCGCACGACTGCCGCCGCATGCGGTTGCTCGATTACTTCGGCGAGCCCAGTCGGTCCTGCGGAAACTGCGACAACTGCCTGAATCCGCCGGCGGTGTGGGACGCCACCGAGGCCGCGCGCAAGCTGCTGTCGTGCATCTACCGCTTCGGTCAGCACGGCCGCGGGCCGCGCAGCTTCGGCGCCGCTCACCTGATCGACGTGCTGCGCGGCAAGGCCACCGAGAAGGTCGCACAGTACGGCCACGACGGCCTGTCGACCTTCGGCGTCGGCGCCGACCTGTCCGAGCAGCAGTGGCGAGGCGTGCTGCGCCAGCTGGTCGCGCTGGGCCATGTGGTGTCCGAGGGCGAATACAACACGCTGGCGCTGACCGACGGCGCGCGCGCGGTGCTCAAGGGCGAGGTGCAGTTGCTGCTGCGCGTGCCGAGCGACACACCGAAGCGCGGACGCCTCGCCCGCGGCGGTGGCAGCGCCG
>NZ_AZND01000285.1:0-3947 GCF_000576205.1 Methylibium sp. T29
CCCGCGCCGCCACCGCCCCCCCTCCGCCCGCGCCCCCGCCGCCGGTGAGCGTGGTCGAACTCAGCGCACGGCCGGCCGAGCAAGCGCTGCTCGCAGGCCTCCGCGCCTACGACGATGGCCAGTACAAGCTCGCCGAGCAGCGCCTCGGCGGCGCGCTGAAGGCCGGTCTCGCAGCCCCAAGGACCGCGCCGCCGCCCACAAGACCCTGGCCTTCATCTATTGCACCAGCCAGCGCGCCAAGGCCTGCGAGAACGCGTTCCGCGCCGCACGCAGCGCCGACCCGGCCTTCACCCTCAGCAAGGCCGAGGCCGGCCACCCGCTCTGGGGACCGGTCTACCGTCGCACGCTGGCTGCACCCTGAGTGCCTGACCGATCTTGCCGATCTCCTCACTGCCCCCCGCGTTCCGCTTCCCGCTGCGCGTGTACTGGGAAGACACCGACGCCGGCGGCGTGGTGTTCTACGCCAACTACCTGAAGTTCTTCGAACGCGCCCGCACGGAGTGGCTGCGCGGCTTCGGCTTCGAGCAGGAGATACTGCGCACCCGCGAGAGCGTGATGTTCATCGTCAGCGAGACCGCGGTGCGCTACCTGCGCCCGGCCCGGCTCGACGACCTGCTGCAGGTGAGCGTGACGATCCGCGAAGCCCGGCAGGCCAGCCTGCAGCTCGCGCAACAATGCTGGCGCAGCGATCCCGACGGCGAGACGCTGCTGGCCGAAGGCACGATCCGCATCGGCTGCGTGGACAGCGGAACCTTCCGCCCGCGTCGCATTCCGATCTCTCTCCTCGAAGCCCTGGCATGAATTCACAAGACCTCTCGATCTTCCAGCTGGTGCTGCACGCGAGCCTCGTCGTGCAGTTGGTCATCGTCGCGCTGCTGGCGATGTCGCTCGCGAGCTGGACCGTGATCTTCGGCAAGCTGTTCGGGCTCAAGCGCGTGCGCGCGCTCAACGAGGGCTTCGAGCGTGACTTCTGGTCGGGCCAGAACCTGCAGGACCTGTACGCCGACGCCGCCAAGAAGGCCGACCGATCCGGCCCGATGACGCGCATCTTCGCCTCCGGCATGCGCGAGTTCATGAAGCTGCGCGAGCGCCGCGTGGCCGATCCGGGCGCGCTCCTCGACGGCTCTCGCCGCGCGATGCGCGCGAGCTTCCAGCGCGAACTCGACACCGTGGAATCGCACCTGAGCTTCCTCGCCTCGGTGGGCTCGGTGTCGCCCTACGTCGGCCTGTTCGGCACCGTGTGGGGGATCATGCACGCCTTCACCGGCCTGGCGAACCTGCAGCAGGTGACGCTGGCCACGGTGGCCCCGGGCATCGCCGAGGCGCTGGTGGCCACCGCGATCGGACTGTTCGCCGCCATCCCGGCGGTGCTGGCCTACAACCGCTTCGCGCGCGACATCGACCGCATCGCGATCCAGATGGAGACCTTCATCGAGGAGTTCTCCAACATCCTCCAGCGCAACATCGGCCAAGGGCACTGACCCATGGCACAAGTCACTGCACGCCACGGCTCGCGCCGCCGCACCATCAACGAGATCAACATGGTGCCCTTCATCGACGTGATGCTGGTGCTGCTGATCATCTTCATGGTGAGCGCGCCGCTCATCACCACCGGCGTGGTCGACCTGCCCTCGGTCGGCCAGGCCAAGCGCCAGCCCGACAAGGTGATCGAGGTCGTGGTCGGCACCGACGAGAGCCTGAAGCTGCGCGTCGACGGCAAGGACGCGGCACGCACCTCGCTGCGCGAACTGGCCGGCCGCGTGACGGCGCTGCAGAACGGCAGCGCCAACACGCCGGTGATCATCGCCGCCGACCGCAACGTCAAGTACGAGCAGGTCGTGAAGGTGATGGACACGCTGCAGAAGTCCGGCGTTCAGCGCGTGGGCCTGGCGGTCAAGGCCACCGGGGCCTGACGCCGCGATGAACGCGACGACGCTCGACGACCTGCGCCCGCGCAAGCCCGGGGGGCTGCCACGGGGCGGCCGTGCTGGCGCTGATCGCGCACGGGCTGCTGGTGCTGGCGCTGAGCCTGAGCGTCAACTGGCGCAGGTCCGAACCGGCCGGCGTGGAGGCCGAGCTGTGGGCGGCTGTACCGCAGATTGCTGCGCCCCGCGCCGTGCCGCCCGAACCGACGCCCACGCCGACCCCGCCGCCGAAGCCCGAGCCGCAGGCCAAGGCCGAACCACCCCCACCGCCGCCGAACCGCGACGCCGACATCGCACGCGAGAAGCGCGAGCAGAAGGAGAAGCTCGAGAAGCAGCGGCTCGAGGAACAGCGCAAGGAAGACGCGCTGCGCAAGAAGAAGGAACAGCGCGAGCAGGAAGAGAAGGCCCAGGCCGAAGCCGACAAGCGCGAGGCGGAGAAGAAAAAGAAGGCCGAGGCCGAGCGCCAGGCCAAGCAGGAAGCCATCCGCAGGCAGCAGCTCGACCGCGTGATGGCCGAGGCCGCCGGTACCGGCGCGCCGGGCAGCACCGGCACGGCGGCGCAGAGCGCGGGGCCATCGGCCAGCTATGCCGGTCGCATCAAGGCACGCATCAAGCCCAACGTGGTGTTCGGCGACGAGGTCGACGGCAACCCGCTCGCCTCGGTGGAGGTGAAGGTGGCCCCCGACGGCACGATCGTCGGCCGCCGGCTCGTCAAGTCCAGCGGCGTCCCGGCCTGGGACGAGGCCGTGCTGCGCGCCATCGACAAGACCGAGGTGCTCCCGCGCGACACCGACGGCCGCGTGCCGTCGGCCATGCTGCTGGACTTCCGTCCGCGCGATTTCTAGCGGCGTGGCGAGCCGCCCACGCGCGGCCACCACCACGCATCGAGCGACCACTTGCCGGGGCCCCACAGGGCCAGCGCCGCCAGCAGGCTGCCCCAGAACACATGCTGCTGCAGCGCCGCCGGCGCGATCTCCTCGAGGCTGAGAACGGCCACCACGTTCATCACCGACAGCCCGAGCGCTCCGAAGCGGCCGAACAGCCCGAGCACCAGCAGCACCGGCAGCACCAGTTCACCGCCGGTGCCCATGACCGCGGCCAGGTGCGGCGGCAGCAGCGGCACCTTGTACTCGTCCTGGAACAGCGCGAGCGTGGTGTCCCAGTCGGCGATCTTGGTCAGCCCGGAGCGGAAGAACACCGCGCCGACATAGAGGCGTGCGGCCAGTTGGGCCGCCGGCTGCAGCGCCTCCAGCACGCGGGTGCCGGTGCGGCACAGCGCCAACGGGGTTTCAAGCCAGGTCTGGGTCATGGTGTTTCTCCTCGGTCTCGTCAACAAGCTCGGCCTTCCACAGCCAGCCGCGTTGCAGGGCCTGGATCAGCCAGGCGCTGAAGTCGAATCCCCGGCCGGCCCGCTGCAGCGCCTCGGCCAGCGTGCGGCGCGCCTGCAGAGCCTGCATCCAGGCGAACACCGGGGCATCGACCGGCGTCACGTCGGCCCGCCAAGCGGTGCGCCCGACCACCACGGACTCGGCCTGGCCGGTCGCGAGCGCCTCGCGGACGGCGGCGACGGCAGCATCACCGTCGTGCCGATGGGCTGCGTGCAGCGCCGCCACCGGCCAGCGGCTCGCGAGCAGTTGCACCGCCGGTGCCAGCCGCAGCCTCAAGGCCTTGGCCGGGTGCTCGGCCAGCCAGGCAAGCGTGTCGCGATCGAGCACGGCATCGGCCGCACCTTCGCACTGCACGATCGCGGCGTCGAGTCGCGCGCAATCGCCGAGGTAGGGCCATTCGGCGAGGTCCGCCTGCGCCTCGACGAAGGTCGCAGATCCTGCCCCCATTGCGCGAGATCGCCACGCTGCGGCGGCGCGTCGCACCACAGTGCGCGGGCCACCCGGCCGAAGTCCTCTGCGCCCACCAGGGCCAGCAAGGTCGGATAGGCCACGGCCAGCGCGCGTTCGGCGGCGGCCGCGGCATGGGCCCGGTAGGCCTCGAGTCCGAGCTGCAGCCGCGCGCCTGCTCCGCCAG
>NZ_AZND01000286.1:0-3906 GCF_000576205.1 Methylibium sp. T29
GCCTCTCACGCGCCCCCCGGCCCGGCCGGCCACACCCCGGCAGAGACATCGGTGCCGCGCCGCGATGGTCTGCCACCGAGAGTTCAGCGCGGCAGGCGGTGGGCGCCGGGGCGGTGTCGGGGTGCAGCGAGGAGCACAGGGCCGCAGGCGGCGCGCGCAGCGCGCTTCGTGATCCGATCCGTCGTGCTTGTCCGAGCGCAGTTCGCGCAGCGAACAAAGCGAGTTGCGCGACGCGCCTGCGGCACGCGCACCGCAGCGCAGTCGGCGCAGCGCGCCGACTGCACCCCATCACCGCCCCGGCGCCCACCGCCTGCCGCGCCTGCGCGCACCTCTGAAGAACGCCACCGGAGCCGACCGCCATGCGCAGCACTGCCCTCGCCGACATCCTGCTGCCGATCGGCGCGCTGCTCGCCGCGCTGCTGCTGTTCGGCGTGTTCGTGTGGTTCGGTGGCACCGACCCGGTCGAGGTCTGGGTGCTGCTGTTCAAGGGCGCCTTCGGCGACTGGTTCTCTTGGCAGAACACGCTGCAGCGCGCCGCGCCGCTGATGCTCACTGCGCTGTGCGTCGCGCTGCCGGCGCGTGCCGGCCTGGTGATCATCGGCGGCGAAGGTGCGCTGGTGCTCGGCGGCCTGGCCGCAGCGGCGCTGCCCTACGCGGTGCCGCTGCCGGGCAACGTGATCGGCACCGTGCTGGTCTGCGCGGCCGGCATGGCGGCCGGCGCCGCGTGGATCGCGCTGGCCGGTGCGCTGCGGCAGTACCGCGGCGTCAACGAGACCATCAGCAGCCTGCTGCTCGCCTACATCGCGATCGCACTGTTCAAGCAGATCGTCGAGGGCCCGCTGCGTGACCCGGCCACGCTGAACAAGCCGTCCACGCGCGCGCTGGACGAAGGCATCCGCATCGGCGGCATGTTCGGCTCCGACGTGCACTGGGGCCTGGTGCTGGGCCTGCTGGCCTGCGCGGCGCTGGGCCTGTGGCTCGCGCTCACCGCGCGCGGCTTCGCGGTGCGCGTGGTCGGCGGCAACCCGCGCACCGCGCAGTTGGTGGGCCTGCCGGCAGCGGCTGATCCTGATCGCCTGCGCGATCGGCGGCGCCTGCGCCGGGCTGGCCGGTGCGATCGAGGTGGCCGCGGTGCACACAAACGCCAACGCTTCCATCATCGCCGGCTACGGCTACGCGGGCATCCTGGTGAGCTTCATCGCACGGCACAACCCGATCGCCGTGATCCCGGTCGCCATCCTGTTCGGTGGCTTCGGCGCGGCCGGCAGCCTGCTGCAGCGCCGGCTCGACCTGCCCGACGCCTCGGTGCAGGTGCTGCAGGGCATCGCCTTCGTGCTGATCCTCGCCAGCGAGGCGCTGCGCGGCATCGACTGGCGCGCCGCCGCGGTGAAGCTCAGGCCCCCGGCCGGGCCGGCGGCGCCGGTGCAGTTGAAGGTCAAGGGCGGGGGAACGTGATGACGAGGATGACGACGAAGCAGCGGGCGATCGAGCACACGGGAGCCACGTCATGAGCGACACCCTGATCGCCTTCTCCGCCGCCATCCTCGGCGGCGCCTTGCGCGTCGGCGTGCCCTTCCTGTTCGTGAGCCTCGGCGAGTGCCTCACCGAGAAGGCCGGCCGCATCAACCTCGGCCTCGAGGGCGTGCTGGTGCTGTCGGCGATGGCGGCCTTCGGCGGCGCCTATCTCAGCGGCTCGGTGTGGGTCGGCGTGCTGGTCGCGGCCGGCGCCGGTGCGCTGCTGGCGCTGCTGCACGGGCTGCTGTGCACGCTGCCGCGCGTGAACGACGTGGCCACCGGCATCGCGCTGATGCTGCTCGGCACCGGCCTGGCCTTCTACCTCGGCAAGCCGCTGATCCAGCCGCAGGCGCCGCAGCTCACACCCTTCGCGCTGGGCGGCTGGAGCGAGTCGAGCGTGGTGCAGGCCGCGCTGCAGATCAACCCGCTGCTGCCGCTGGGCATCGTGCTCGCGGTCGTGCTGTGGCTGGGCTTCGCGCGCACCCGCTGGGGCCTGCTGGTGCGGCTGGCCGGCGACTCGGCCAACGCGACGCGCGCGCTCGGCTACTCGGTCGGCGCGATCCGCATCGCCGCCACCGCGGCGGGTGGCGCGATCGCCGGGCTGGGCGGTGCGTCGCTCACGCTGTTCTACCCCGGCAGCTGGAACGAGGGCATCTCCTCGGGCCAGGGCCTGATCGCCGTGGCGCTGGTGATCTTCGCGCGCTGGAGTCCGCTGCGTTGCGTGGGCGCGGCGCTGCTTTTCGGCGGGGCCGGCGCCATCGGCCCGGCGCTGCAGTCCATCGGCATCAGCCAGGGCTACTACCTGTTCAGTGCCGTGCCCTATGTGCTCACGCTGGTGATCCTGGTGCTGAGCTGCGGCCCGGCAGCGTGGCGCAGGGCAGCCCGGGCGAGCTGTCGTCCGCGCGCTGAGAGAAGAAGGAGCCTGCGATGCCCAACGAATCCTTCGTCGATGCCGAGCCCTACCCCTGGCCTTACGACGGCGACCTGCGCCCCGACAACACCGCGCTGATCGTCATCGACATGCAGACCGACTTCTGCGGCGTCGGCGGCTACGTCGACAAGATGGGCTACGACCTGGCGCTGACGCGCGCGCCCATCGAGCCGATCAAGCGGCTGATGGCGCGCCTGCGCACGCTGGCTTCCACATCATCCACACCCGCGAAGCCACCGCCCCGACCTCGCCGACCTGCCGGCCAACAAGCGCTGGCGCTCGCGCCGTGCCGGCACCGGCGGCGTGGGCATCGGCGACGTCGGCCCCTGCGGCCGCATCCTGGTGCGCGGCGAGCCGGGCTGGGAAATCATCCCCGAGCTGGCACCACGGCCCGGCGAGCCGGTGATCGACAAGCCCGGCAAGGCTCGTTCTACGCCACCGACCTCGACATGCTGCTGCGCGTGCGCGGCATCCGCAACCTGCTGCTCGCCGGCATCACCACCGACGTGTGCGTGCACACCACGATGCGCGACGCCAACGACCGCGGCTACGAATGCCTGCTGCTGTCGGACTGCACCGCGGCCACCGACCCCAGCAACCACCTCGCGGCGTTGCACATGGTCAAGATGCAGGGCGGCGTGTTCGGCGCGGTGGCGTCGTCCACCGCGGTGCTGGAGACGCTGGCATGACCGCCCCGCTCGACCCCCGACCGCCGACCGAGGGCGCACTCGCGCTCGACACCTTCGAGCTCACCAAGCGCTTCGGCAGCTTCACCGCGCTGGATGGCGTGTCGATGCAGGTGCCGGCCGGCTCGGTGCATGCGCTGCTCGGCGAGAACGGCGCGGGCAAGTCCACGCTGGTCAAGTGCGTGGCTGGCTACCACCCGCCGGAGCACGGCGCGGTGCTGATCGACGGCCGCGAGCAGGACATCGCCTCGCCCATCGTCGCGCGCGCGCTGGGCATCGGCATGGTCTACCAGCACTTCACGCTGGCGCCCGGCATGACGGTGGCCGAGAACCTGCTGCTGGCCGGCGGCCGCACGCCGGCGCTGATCGACTGGGCCAAGGAGCGCAAGGCGCTGGCCGAGTTCCTGACCACCACGCCGTTCACGCTCGACCTCGACGCCACGCCGGCCCAGCTGGCCGCCGGCGAGAAGCAGAAGCTCGAGCTGCTGAAGCAGCTCTACCTGAAGCCTCGGCTGCTGATCCTGGACGAGCCCACCTCGGTGCTCACGCCGCAGGAGGCCGACGAGGTGCTGGCCTTCGTGCGTGCCGTCGCGCGGCGCGGCGAATGCACGGTGCTGATGATCACGCACAAGTTTCGCGAGGTGATGGCCTACGCCGACGGCGTGACGGTGCTGCGCCGCGGTCGCAAGGTGCACGGCGTGGGCGTGCCCGACACCACGCCGGCCGAGCTGGCGCAGGCCATGATCGGCGAGACCGCCGGCGGCAGCGCCCGCG
>NZ_AZND01000287.1:0-3884 GCF_000576205.1 Methylibium sp. T29
GCCTGCGAGCGCAGCTGCCGGCGCATCGCGGCGGTGCGGCGGTCGAGTTCGCCGCTGGTCCACGCCACCGCGTAGAGGACGGCGAAGCAGCCGACCAGGATCAGTGCGTCGATCCACGCCGCGCGCGGCGTGCCGGCGTCGCCGGCCACGGCCAGCAGCAGCAGCGCCAGCACCAGGTGGGCGCAGAACACCGGCAGCGAGGCGGCGCCCAGCGTCTCCAGCACCCGCAGCCGCGGCAGCCGGGCCGCGACGCGCGGGCCGAAGTGCAGGGTCAGCACCAGCAGCGCGAACAGGTTGATCACGCGCAGCGGACCGAGGTGCCATTTGTCGAACATCAGGTTCAGACCGTCGTCGCCGGGAAACGGCAGCTGCCCCACGGCGTGCCGCCACACCAGGCCGACGACGCCGATCACGACTGCCGTGCGCACCAGCCACGGCGGGAAGACGAGCGGCGCCGGATCGCGCGAGGCGGACTGCACCGAGCCCATCCACAGCCCCATCACCCACAGGAACTGCCAGCCGAACATCTCGAAGGCACCGGTCTGGGGAAACGGCACCGGCAGGCCGGTGAGCGCGACGCTGAGGTCGTAGACCGC
The DNA here is from genome assembly GCF_000576205.1 of Methylibium sp. T29. Taxonomy (NCBI): domain Bacteria; kingdom Pseudomonadati; phylum Pseudomonadota; class Betaproteobacteria; order Burkholderiales; family Sphaerotilaceae; genus Methylibium; species Methylibium sp. T29. Next base: position 597 of record NZ_AZND01000287.1, read on the forward strand.
GCGGCCGAGGTCGAACTGCGCCAGCAGCCACAGCAGCACGCTGAGCGCGAGGATGCCCCGCCAGCCGTGCTGCAGGCCGTGCAGCAGCAGCAGCAGCGGGCTGAGCACCATGAACACCACGTAGAGCGGCAGGATGTCGAGCAGCGGCGGGCTGTAGATCAGCAGCAGGCCGCTGAAGAAGGCGGTGACCGGCTGCTCGAAGTAGAAGGAGATCAGGTTGGTGATGGCGTCCTGCCGCGCCAGCACGCCGATCAGCGCGATGACGGTGAACAGGAACAGCAGCAGCGCGGCCTGGCAGGCGTAGATCTTCAGCGCGCGCCGCAGGAAGGCCTCGCGCATCACGGCCTCGCCGTCGCGTCGCTCGCGCGCGGTGTAGACCATGCCGGCCATGTAGCCCGACAGCAGCACGAAGCCCTCGGCCGCCGAGACGTAGCCGAACGGCTGGCCCAGCGGGTCGGCATAGCGCGTGGGCAGGTGCGTGAGCGTCATCAGCACCAGCATCAGGCCGCGCAGCGCGTCGATTTCCCAGAGTCGGCGGTTCATGCGGCGGCGTGGGAGGAAGGGACGAGTCCTGACAGACTCGTCCGCCGCCCCGGAGGTTCCCGCCGCGGTTCAGCCCGGGCCGCGCAGCTCGCGACGCAGGATCTTGCCGACGTTGCTCTTGGGCAGGTCGTCGCAGAACTCGATGCGCCGCGGCCGCTTGTAGGCGGTGAAGTTCTGCCGGCAGTGGTCGGCCAGCTGCTGCTCGGTGAGCGACGGGTCCTTGCGCACGACGAACAGCCGGACCGCCTCGCCGGTCTTCTCGTCGGGCACGCCCACCGCCGCGCACTCCAGCACGCCGGGGTGCAGGTTGACCACCTGCTCGATCTCGGTGGGGTACACGTTGAAGCCGGAGACGATGATCATGTCCTTCTTGCGGTCGACGATGCGGAGGTAGCCGCGCTCGTCCAGCACGCCGATGTCGCCCGACTTGAAGTAGCCGTCCGGCGTCATGACCTTGGCGGTCTCGTCAGGGCGGTTCCAGTAGCCGGCCATCACCTGCGGCCCGCGGATGCAGACTTCGCCGGCCTCGCCGAGCGGCAGGTCGCGGCCGTCGTCGTCACGGATCGCGATCTCGGTCGACGGGATCGGCAGGCCGACGTTGCCGCTGAACTGCCGCAGGTCCAGCCGGTTGCAGGTGACCAGCGGCGAGGTCTCCGACAGGCCGTAGCCCTCGACCATCGGGCAGCCGGTGATGCGCAGCCATTTCTCGGCGGTGGCCTGCTGGCAGGCCATGCCACCGCCGGTGGACGCCACCAGACCGGAGAAGTCGAGCCGCGCGAACTCGGCGTTGTTGGCCAGCGCGTTGAACAGCGTGTTGACGGCCGGGAACATGTTGACGCGGTGCTTCGTCAGCGTCTTGACGAGGCCGGGGATGTCGCGCGGATTGGGGATCAGCAGGTTCTTCATGCCCAGGCGCGCGCCCATCACGAAGCACAGCATCAGCGCATAGATGTGATACAGCGGCAGCGCACAGACGCAGACGATCTGCTGGCCGCCGACCTTGTCGAGCATGGGCCGGAACCAGGCCTCGGTCTGCATCACGTTGGCCACCACGTTGCGGTGCAGCAGCGTGGCGCCCTTGGACACGCCGGTCGTGCCGCCGGTGTACTGCAGGAAGGCCACGTCGTCCGGCCCCACCGGCGGGCGCACGAGCTTCAGGCGCGTGCCCTCGGCGATGGCCATGTTGAAGCGCGTGACGCTGCGCCCCTCGGTGAGCGGCAGCGTGAAGGCCGGCACCATCTTCTTGACGTTGCGCACCACGAAGTTGACCAGCTGGCCCTTCCAGAAGCCCAGCAGGTCGCCCATCGAGACCAGCACCACGTGCTTGACGACCGTACGGTCGATCACCTCCTCGAGCGTCGCTGCGAAGTTCTCGAGGACCACGATCACCTCGGCGCCGGAATCCTTGAGCTGGAACTGCAGTTCGCGCGCGGTGTAGAGCGGGTTGACGTTGACCACCACGGCGCCGACGCGCAGCACCGCCGCGAGCGCAACCAGGTACTGCAGCAGGTTGGGCATCATCAGCGCCACGCGCGTGCCCTTCACGACGCCCCTGGCCTGCAGCCAGGCGCCCAGGGCGTCGGCCAGCTCGTCGACCTGGCGGAAACCGAGTTCGCGCCCCATCAGCACGGCCGCGGGGCGTGCGGCATGCCGCCGGAAGGCCTGATCGAGGAGCGTCGACAGCGAGGCGTCGGAGCCGGCATCGACCGTGGCCGCCACCGAGGGGGGGTAGTGGGCGAGCCAGGGCTTCTTGGCCGGCATGTCCATGCGCGAGCTCCTCCGAAAGAGGCCCGATTCTTCGGGCCCCGCCGCGGCGCGGCTATGGGAGTTGCCCTGAGCCGGCAGCGGCCTGCGGTTCGGCCGTGAAGAGCTGCGCGAGCAGCGCGCGTTCGCGCGCCTCGATGCCGACCAGGAACTCGCCCGCACCGCGCATCGTCCTGAAGGTCTCGAGGCCGCGCTCGAGGAAGGACTGCAGCTCGCTGAGGCCGGCGGCGCGTGCCGGTCCGCGCATCATGCGCAGGCTGGTGGTGAGCATCGGCTTGCGCGTGTAGCGGTCGAGCGAACGGCCGACCTCGAGCATCAGGTCGATCTGCTGCGCGCGGTCGGCGCGCCGGCCCGTGGCCTGCCAGGCCACGGCGTAGGTCCGTGCGTCGACGGCCGGCGACGGCAGTGCCTCGGCCATCGTGCTGTCGAGCGACTCGGACAGCGCATGCAGCTCGCCCAGCGTGGCAACGGTGCCGACGATCTCCTGCGGGAACAGCCGCACCAGCGCCGGCACGATGCGGGCGAACTGCGCGTCGCGCCGGCTGAAATCGCTGGGCCCGTACAGCTCGTCGAGGAAGAAGCGCGCCGCCGCGACATAGCGCGGACTCGCCAGCAGCTCGGCATGGGTGTGCTCGAACCGCGCCTGCTGGTAGGCCTTGATCGCCTGCACCTTCTCACCGAGCCCGGGCACGGCCTGGCGACGCGCCCGTTCCTGCTCGACGGCGGCGAGGCTGCGCAGGATGGCCGGCGCGTCGGCAGCGGTGGCTCGCAGGGGCGAGGTCATGCGGGTCGGGGGTAATCCGGGATCGCAAATAGATGTCCGCCTCGACGGGCCGGCGCGCGAATGATGCAACACTCCGCGTCGATGACCGTCAGCACCTTCCCTTGTCCCTGGCGCCCGCGGCGCAGGCCGGCCGCATGAGCACGGGGCCGTCGCGTCGGCGCCTGCTGCAGCTCGGCGCCGGAGCCACGGCGCTGTTC